>NZ_JANSIU010000019.1:0-1263 GCF_047462275.1 Synechococcus sp. H70.2 | reverse complement strand
AAGGGTGAGTTTATCCGGACGAAGCCCCACGTGAACGTGGGGACGATTGGGCACGTGGACCACGGGAAGACGACGCTGACGGCGGCGTTGACGTACGTAGCGGCGGCGGAGAACCCCAATGTGGAGGTGAAGGACTACGGGGACATTGACAAGGCGCCGGAGGAGCGGGCGCGGGGGATCACCATTAACACGGCGCACGTGGAGTACGAGACGGCGAAGCGGCACTATTCGCACGTGGACTGCCCTGGGCACGCGGACTACATCAAGAACATGATCACGGGTGCGGCGCAGATGGACGGGGCGATTTTGGTGGTATCGGCGGCGGACGGGCCGATGCCGCAGACGCGGGAGCACATTTTGTTGGCTCGCCAGGTGGGGGTGCCGTACATCGTGGTGTTCATGAACAAGGTGGACATGGTGGACGACCCCGAGCTTTTGGACCTGGTGGAGATGGAGGTGCGGGACCTCCTGAACCAGTACGAGTTTCCTGGGGACGAGGTGCCGGTGGTTCGGGGGAGCGCTCTTTTGGCGCTGGAGCAGATGCACAAGAACCCGAAGACCAAGCGGGGAGAGAACGAGTGGGTGGACCGGATTTGGGAGCTTTTGGATGCGGTTGACGAGTACATACCCACGCCGGTGCGGGACGTGGACAAGCCGTTCTTGATGCCGGTGGAGGACGTGTTTACCATCACGGGGCGTGGGACGGTGGCCACTGGGCGGATTGAGCGGGGCAAGGTGAAGGTTGGGGACGAGGTGGAGATTGTGGGGCTTGCTCCGGAGACGCGGAAGACGGTGGTCACGGGTGTGGAGATGCACCGGAAGACGCTGCAGGAGGGGATAGCTGGGGACAATGTGGGGGTGTTGTTGCGGGGCGTGAGCCGGGAGGAGGTGGAGCGGGGGCAGGTGTTGGCGAAGCCTGGGAGCATTACGCCGCACACGAAGTTTGAGGCTTCGGTGTACGTCTTGAGGAAGGAGGAGGGGGGCCGGCACACGGGGTTTTTCACGGGGTACCGGCCGCAGTTTTACTTTCGGACGACGGACGTGACGGGGGTGGTGGAGCTGCCGCCTGGGGTGGAGATGGTGATGCCTGGGGACAACGTGACCTTTACGGTGGAGCTCATCAAGCCGGTGGCGTTGGAGGAGGGGTTGCGGTTTGCCATCCGGGAGGGTGGGCGGACCGTGGGCGCCGGCGTGGTCACCAAGATCCTGGAGTAAACCCCCGGGGGGAGGGGCTCCTCCCCCCAGAAAGCGAGGTGAGGCATG
>NZ_JANSIU010000018.1:0-3913 GCF_047462275.1 Synechococcus sp. H70.2 | reverse complement strand
AAAAACAGAACCCCTGTCCACTTGGCCAGCAACAACGCCGCCACCCCCGCCCCCACCCCCATCGCCCCCCACCAGGACGGTTCCTCCCCGTAGGCCCAGAGCGCCCAAAAAGCCAGCGTCACCGCCACCAGCAGCGGCAGCTCCAACATGTAGACATGGGCCAGAGCCGCGATCCCTGGGTAAAGGAGGAGCAGCGCTGCCGCCAACCAGCCCACCTCCTGAGAGTGGTAAATCCGCTGGCCCAGCCGCTGGGTTGCCAGGGTCAGGATCCCCAGCAACACCCAATTGAGCAACTGCCCATCGGCACGGCTAAAGGGGTGCAAAGCGGCCAACGGGATCCCCAGCCAATAGGCCAGAGGTGGGTAGCGCTGGTTTAAGTGCAAAAACTGCTGCCACCACAGCCCTTCCCAGCGAAACCGCCGCAGGTGATCCCCAAATGCCTGCGCCTGCAACAGATGTTGCGCCTCATCCCAGGCTGGCGGCAGGGGATCCGTCCAGTTCCAAACCAGCAGCAGCAGCAGCGCTGCCATCCCCAGGCCGATCCAGCCTTGGAGAAAGGGGATCCCCAACCCCCCTCTTGCTGCCGCTAGCCAACTGGAGGTCGTCTTCATGGCCTTAGCCCTGTTTCCTAGCGCTACACTCAACTGGGGCTGCCCTTAGAGATCCTCGAGGCCGCGATATTACCCCCCCATGACCGTTCCACCCTCTGGCTCCACAGGTGTCTGGATCCTCCCCGACCAACTGCACCCCCAGCAAGCTGCCCTTGCCTCCCTCTCAACCCTACCTCCCCACCGCGTCCCCATCCTTTTCATCGAATCCCACGCTTGGGCCAGCTCCCGCAACCATCACCAGCAGAAGTTGGTGCTGGTGTGGTCAGCCATGCGTCACTTTGCCCAAGAATTGCAACAGCGCGGCCACCCCGTTACCTATGTGGAAGCCGAGGACTCTGCTGAACCCCTGCAGGCCTGGGCCAGGCAACATCAATTACAACAAATCCGCCTCATGCAGCCTGCCGACATTCCTGTTCGAGCGGAGGTGGAAAAGCTGAGATCCGCTCTCCCCTGCCCCCTCCTGGTCTTGGAAAATAACCACTTCCTCTGGACAGCCTCCCAGTTTATCGACTGGGCCTCAGGCCGCAAGCGCCTGCTTCTGGAAGACTTTTACCGCCAAGGGCGCAGACGCTTCCGCATCCTCATGGACGGCTCCCAACCCCTGGGCGGGCGCTGGAACTACGACCGGGAAAACCGGCAGCCTCCTCAGCCTGGCCGGCGCTACCCACCTCCTCTGAGGTTTCCTCCCGACGCCATCACGCAAGCGGTGATGGAGAAAGTGCGGCGACGTTACGGCCACCACTTTGGATCCCTAGAGGGCTTTGGCTGGGCAGTCACCCGTGCCCAAGCCCTGCAGGTGCTCGAAGACTTTATCCAGCACCGCCTGCCCCATTTCGGTCCCTGGCAAGATGCCATGCAGGCTGGGGAGGACTTCCTCTACCACTCCCTCCTTTCTCCCTACCTCAATCTTGGGCTTCTCACCCCCCAAGAAGTCCTCGCCGCCGCCGAACAGGCCTACCATCGCGGCGGGATCCCTCTTCCTTCCGCTGAAGGCTTCATCCGTCAGATCCTGGGCTGGCGGGAATACCTGCGCGGCTTCTACGAATACCAGATGCCCCAGGGCTATGCCCAGAAGAACTTCTTTGGCCACTGCCGCCCCTTGCCGGACTTTTTTTGGACGGGCGAAACCGACATGGCCTGCCTACGGCACACCCTAGGGCAAATTCGCCGCCACGGCTATGCCCACCACATCCAGCGGCTGATGGTGCTCAGCAATTTTGCCCTCATCAGCGGCATCCAACCCCAGGCAGTGGAAGCGTGGTTTCACGATGTGTTCATCGACAGCTACGACTGGGTGATGCAGCCCAACGTCATCGGCATGGGCCTTTTTGCCGACGGGGGCATGCTTTCCACCAAACCCTACGCCGCCTCTGCCCAGTACATCCGCAGAATGAGTGACTACTGCCGCCATTGCCGCTACAATCCCAGCGAAAAGGTTGGCGAACGCGCCTGTCCCTTTAATACCTTCTATTGGGATTTCCTCTTGCGCCACCGCCCCCTCTTGACCCCCCTAGGGAGGATGAAATGGGTATTGGCCCACCTGGATCGCTTGCAGCCGGAACTAAAAGCCCAAATCCAAGCGCAAGCTGCTGCTTGGTGGGATCCCTGGCCTAGGAGCAACTCCCTGGGCCAGCCGTCTGGCTAAAATTGGAGCACCTTCCCTTCCTGTGCTACTTGGTTCAAGGAGCCCACGTCATGAAATGTCCCCGCTGCGGCAGGCAAGAAATTCGCGTTTTAGAGTCCCGTTCGGCAGAAGGTGGCCAAAGCGTGCGGCGGCGGCGGGAATGCATGTCCTGTGGCTATCGCTTCACCACCTATGAGCGCATTGAATTCATGCCCATCATGGTCATTAAACGGGATGGATCCCGGGAGAGCTTTAACCGCAACAAGATCTTGCAGGGGGTGATGCGCGCCTGTCAGAAAACCCCTGTGACCCTCAAGCAGATGGAAGAGTTGGTTAACGAGATTGAAGAAAGACTCCAATTAGAAGATGTGCAGGAGGTAACCACCCTCCGCATTGGCGAGATGGTTTTGGAGCGGCTGCGGCACTTGAGCGAGGTAGCCTACCTGCGCTTCGCTTCGGTGTATCGCCGCTTTCGAGACATCAAAGACTTCGCTAACGAGTTGGAACAGTTAGAGCAGCTGGAGCAACCGCCGCGCCAGGATCTAGAGCGCCTTCTGCAGAACTCCCTCACCTCAGAAGGGCTCCCAAAATAGCGCTAAAAAAATGCTCTCCCCCACCTCCCATTGGCAAAGCTTGGCGCTATGCTTGGGGTAGCAATCTCTGCCTGCACCAAGCCTAGGGCTAAGGCAGGGGGGTAAGCGGTGTTTAGCCCTACCCTTAGGAGATCCCTCTAGCAACATCTACGGGTGATCCCTTGCGGCCTCGCTTTCACAGCTTTTCACTGCCAACGCTATCTATGCAACACGACGTTTGGGGTTCTAGCCCCTCTGCAACTCACAACGACAACTCCAGTGGTTTGCCAGGCAACAACTGCTTTCCTTCCCCTACCGGCCTAGAGGTGGGAAAAGGGACGGTACCCCTCCAGGTATATCAACAAGCGGCTGAAGAGCTGGAGTCTGCCCGTCAGCAGATGGGCCGCCTCTCTCTAGAAAATCAGCACTTGCGCGCCCTACAGCAGCAGTTGTCTGGAGAAATTGCCGCCCTCGAGCAAGAGTTTCAGGAGCACCTGAACCAAATCCTCAAGCGTCTGCAGCAACTTAAGCTGCAGCTTGCCGACTCAAGCCAACAAGCGGCTACTTCCAAAGGAGGGACTACCGCAGCCCCTTGGCAAAGGGATAACCCAACCTCCTCTCCCTACGACTTTCTCGATCGCCTCAAGCAGCGCCAAGGCCGCAGGGAGACTTCTTCCTTCCCTGGCAACAGCTACTCTCCTACCCCAGATTTGGCTACACCCCCCTTCAATCTGCTCCACCGAGCCTACTCCTTTACCTCTCCTCTCTACCGCCGTCAGGAAACTCCAGCAGAGCCTCCTTCACACCAGGCCGGCTACCAGGTTCCCTGCCTGGAGGAGTTGATACAAGAGACGGAAGGCCGAGATCTCCACCCCTCCACTGGAGTTTATCAGCGGATACGGGAGCAGCATCATAGCTCCCAGGGATCCCCTTTACTGTGGATGGCAGCAGCCATCCTCCTAGTGGTTGGATCTTTTGGATTGGGATTCGTGGCAGTACAGCCCTTCTTGCGCGGTAGTTCTCCTTCTTTGCAAGCGCCGCGGTGAGTTGGTTGGGGAAAAAGAATCCCCCTAGTGGGGGCTGAGGGTAGGTGGGCTGGCACCGAG
>NZ_JANSIU010000017.1:0-17985 GCF_047462275.1 Synechococcus sp. H70.2 | reverse complement strand
CGTCGGCCTGTGCCGTGGCGGCGGCGGTGGTGTTGGAGTTGGCGTCGGCGTAGGCGTGGAGTCGTCTGTGCCAATCCTTTCAGCAAAGTTGCCCTGGAAGCCGTTGCCAGCCAAGTAAGCGGTAGCTACTGCCGCTGGCGTGCCAGGGGCCACCTGAATGGCTACCCCTGCGCCCTCGCCCCGGGCTAGGAACGTATTTCCGGCAATGGTGCGGGCTTGGGTTCCTTGCAAGATGCGAATGCCGACGCTGCCGGCTATCCTGCCCACAACAATCCGGTTGGATTGAATGACCGGAACTGATCCGGCTGCATCCAGTTGGATCCCAGTGGTGCCGCCCCTAGCTGTCTGGCGAGCCTGCAGCGCCAACCCAGCAGTCGTAGGTGGATCCCCCTCGATTTGGTTGTTGCGGAAAACCCCGCCGGAGTTGTCACTGTAGCGAACCCCCAAAGCTCCCAAAGCTTGCAGAAGGATTGCGTTGTTCTCCAGGAGCGGATTACTCCCTGGCACAGTGCCAACACCTACGCCTCCTGTCTTGCTGACAGTGACCGAGATGCTGGCGACGCGACCATTGCCCGAGATCTGCACACAGGGATCCGAAAACTGCTGGCAAAAAACCTGGGCCAATTGGTTGACAGCTCCCTCCAAAACGGCGGCATTACCGTTGACCAAAATGTTGGAGCTGGGGCTATTGAGGGTAACCTTGCTGGGCTGAAAGGTGCCATCGTTTACCTGAATCTTTCCGCCTTCCAACACCACCTCCACCCCTTGCAGGCTGGTTTGGCTAGCTACGATGACATTGAACAACCCGGCCAGAATCTCGTAGGCAGCAGAGCTGGTAATCCGAATCCGCCCGCCATTGGTGCCGTCACCTCCATCCAGGGCCAGGTTCTTCTCCAGTCTCTCCTTGCCCGCTCCCAAAATCTCAATCAGCACCTCCAGGCCGGCTGTAGCACTTTGCAATCGCTGCGCCTCTGCCACGGCATCGGCCAATTTAGTGAAGGGGCCCTTGGCCGGATCCACCCTTAGAATGACAGGCTCCCCAGGCGGCGGCAGAGGAGGAGAGTTGCCCGCGCCTCCCCCACAGCCGAAAGCGATCCCTGCCAACAGAGGCAGCAAGAGGGAACGGGTTCGCCAGGTGGATCGGGATGCTTGGCCGTTTCTAGGAAGGGATCCTTTCATCATTGGAAAATCCTTGGCAAATTCCTATCAGTCAAACGTATCAGAAGTGCAGACACCTGGAGCCCTGATAACCCCCTAGGATCTAATCCTCGTCCTGCACCAATTACAAGTACAAGTAGCCCAGGGCAGAAGCTGAGGCGGTATATCCTGAGAAGAAAGCCCAGATGGGGTTACAGATGGCCATGGCCGCTTCCGTTCGCTCGATTACACCCCAAGAACTGGCCGCCCGCCTGCGCGATCCGGAGGCCGGCCCCCTGCAACTCATCGATGTGCGGGAACCGGCAGAGCTGGAGCTGGTCAACCTCAGCGCCCTTGGCTTTCGCCACTACCCCTTGAGCTGTTACAAAGAGTGGAGCGAGCGAATCTTGAGGGAGCTGGATCCCCATTGCCCAACCTTTGTCCTCTGCCACTATGGGATCCGCTCTGCCCAGGTGAGCGAGTGGTTGCAGGCCAACGGCTTTACCCAGGTCTACAACATTAGCGGTGGCATCCACGCCTGGGCCCTTGCGGTGGATCCCACCCTGCCCACCTATTGAACTTCTACAGCGTCAGGGATCCCACCTTTTGCTCCAACAACTGGGCTAGATCTTGCAAGAAAGCTGCGGCGTGGGCACCGTAGATGACGCGGTGATCGCAGGTAAGGTTAACCTGCATCTGGGAGCGGATGGCGATGGCTCTTTCCGGCGTGGCCACCACGGTGGGGCGAGCAGCACCAATGGCCAAGATGGCCCCTTGGTTGGGGGGCAGGATGGCGTCGAAGCGATCCACCCCAAACATCCCCAGGTTGGAGAGGGTAAAGGTGCCGCTGGTGTACTCCTCCGGCTGCAGTTGCTTGCGCCGCGCCCGCTCCACCAGATCCTTCCAACGCCGTGAGAGTTCGTACAGGTCAACTCGGTTGGCCTGTCTGAGCACAGGGGTAATTAGGCCCCCGTCTTCCATGGCCACCGCCACGGCGATGTTGATGTCGGCTTTGTAGTGGATCCCGTTTTCGGTGTAGCTGGCGTTGAGGAGGGGGTGCTTTTCGAGAGTGAGGGCCACAGCCTTGACCAAAAGGGCCGTCAGCGTTACCCCCTTGGGCTTCACCTGTTGGTAAAGCTGATCCAGGCTGTCGGTGGTAATGGTGTAGCCGACGTGGAACACCGGCACGCCCAGGCTGGCGTTCATGTTGCGCACCACCGCCGCCTGCAGGGTGCTCAAGGGAACCACTTCTCCCAGGGGCGCAGAAACGGGGGGAGGAGTGACCGAGGAGGGAGCTGCCACCCGCGGGGAGGCAGACTGAGCTGCGGCCCGCTCCACATCTTCGGCTACGATGCGCCCACCAGGACCGGAGCCGCGCACCGTGCGCAGGTCAACCCCCAGGCTTTCTGCCAATTTTTTCGCCCGTGGGGAAGCCAGGATGCGCTGGGATCCGGCTCCGTCGGAGCCACTTGGGGGCGCGGAGGGGGGGCTTGCTGCAGGCGCAGGGGTTGGCCGTTGAACGGTGGGGACAGAGGCCGCGCTAGGGGTAGCCGCCGGCGCAGCACCCTTAGAGAGGGCCTTGGCTCTCTCCTGGGCCTCGGCCAGCTCCGCTTCGGTTTCAGCAATGAGGGCGATGGGGGCGCCCACCGGCGCCGACTCCCCGGCTGGGATGAGGATGCTGGCCAGAATGCCGCTGTGGAAGGACTCCACATCCATGTCTGCTTTGTCCGACTCCACCACCAGGATGTTTTCCCCTTTCTCCACTCGGTCGCCGGGGTTCTTCAGCCAGGCAACGATCTTGCCCGTTTCCATGGTGGAGCTGAGGGCCGGCATGGAGAGTTCGTGGATCATGGCGGGGGTGGCAACACAGCAGAGAAGATTGTAACCCAGCAGACGGGATCCCGGCGCAGTCCCCTGGGCCTAGTGGGCGCCGGCAGCTTCCGCCTCGGCCACCACCAACAGGGTTTTCAGCAGGGAATCGGGGTTGAGGCTGATGGAGTCGATCCCCTGCTGCACCAGAAAGCGGGCAAAGTCAGGGTAGTCGCTGGGGGCTTGTCCACAGATGCCGATTTTGCGCCCGTGGCTTTTCACCGTCTGGATCACCTGGGCAATCATCCGCTTGACGGCCTCGTGGCGCTCGTCAAAGAGATGGGCCACCAGGGCTGAGTCGCGGTCCAACCCCAGGGTGAGCTGGGTGAGGTCATTGGAGCCGATGGAGAAGCCGTCGAAGATCTGGCAGAACTCGTCGGCCAGGATGACGTTGCTGGGCAGCTCGCACATGACGTACACCTGCAGGCCGTTTTCCCCTCGCACCAGGCCGTGGCGGGCCATCTCCTCCAGCACCTTGTGCCCCTCTTCGGGGGTGCGGCAGAAGGGGATCATCAAGATAACGTTGGTCAGGCCCATCTCGTCCCGCACCCGTTTCATGGCCCGGCACTCCAGCGCAAAGCCATCGCGGTAGCGGGGATCCGTGTAGCGGGAGGCGCCCCGCCAGCCAATCATGGGGTTTTCCTCGTGGGGCTCATAGCGGGATCCGCCCAGTAGGTGGGCGTATTCGTTGCTCTTGAAGTCCGACAGGCGCACAATCACCGGCTTGGGGTAGAAGGCAGCGGCGATGGTGGCCACCCCCTGGGCCAGCTTGTCTACAAAGTACTCCGGCTTGTCGGCATACTGGGCGGTGAGCTCCGCCAGGCGCGGCTCCTCCTTGACCGCCTCGTTGTAGTGGATTAAGGCCAGAGGGTGCACCTGGATGTGGTTGGCGATGATGAACTCTAGCCGCGCCAGACCCACGCCGTCGCAAGGGATCTCGCTCAGGCCAAAGGCTTTTTCCGGGTTGCCCACGTTCATCATCAGTTGGGTGCGGGGGCGGGGCAGCTCCTCTAGCGGGATCTCCGTCACCTCATAGGGCAATAGACCGGGATAGACGCGCCCTTCCTCCCCTTCGGCGCAGGAGACGGTGATGGGATCGCCGGAGCGGAGCACCTGTGTGGCGTTGCCGCAGCCAACAATGGCCGGGATCCCCAGCTCACGGGCAATGATGGCCGCATGGCAGGTTCTGCCCCCCTGGTTGGTGACGATGGCGCTGGCCTTTTTCATGATTGGCTCCCAGTCGGGATCGGTTTTCTCCGTCACCAGCACCTCGCCAGCCTGGAACTGATCCGAGCGGCGCACATCCAAAATGACGCGGGCTGTGCCCTGGCCGATGGCCTCTCCCACCGCCCGTCCCCGCACCAGGGGGTCTGGGCGCGCCTCCGTCTGCGTAAAGCGGTAGGTCTTGAGGCGGTTGGTGGCCTTTTGGGATTGCACCGTCTCGGGGCGGGCCTGGACGATGAACAGCTCGCCCGTGATCCCGTCTTTGGCCCACTCGATGTCCATGGGGGTGAAGCGGCCCCGCAGCGCCGAGTAGTGCTCTTCGATGAGGCAGGCCCAGCGAGCCAGCTCTAGGATCTCGTCGTCCTGCAGGGCATATTGGCGGCGCAGGCTCTCGGGGACGGGCACGTTTTTGGTGGAACGGGATCCCTCCTCGTCGTAGACCAGCTTCAGGGCCTTGCTGCCCAGCTTCCGGGAGAGGATGGGGCGCAGCCCCTGCTTTAGGGTAGGTTTAAAGACCACGTATTCGTCGGGGTTGACGATGCCTTGCACCACGTTTTCCCCCAGCCCATAGGCAGCGGTGATCAACACCGCGTCTTTAAAGCCCGTTTCTGGGTCGATGGAGAACATCACCCCCGAACAGGCCAGGTCGGAGCGCACCATCTTCTGCACCCCCACCGAGAGGGCCACCTGGAAGTGGTCAAAGCCCTTGATCTGGCGGTAGGAGATGGCCCGGTCGGTAAACAGGCTGGCAAAGCAGCGGTGGCAGGCATTCAGCACTGCCTGGATCCCGTGCACGTTGAGGTAGGTCTCCTGCTGGCCGGCAAAGCTGGCATCCGGCAGGTCTTCTGCTGTGGCGCTGGAGCGCACCGCCACATCGGTATCGGGGCCGTAGCGCTCGCACAGCTTCTGGTAGGCTTCGCTGATGGCCTGCTCCAACTCTGGGGGGAAAGGCGTCTGCAGGATCAAGGTGCGGGCGGCTTTGCCCCGCTCGCGCAGGTTCCGCACATCCTCGATATCGAGGTCTTTGAGGATCTCCCGCAGCTTCTCCTCGAGGCCGCCTGCAGCGATGAACTGGCGATAGGCATGGGCAGTGGTGGCAAACCCCAGGGGCACGCGGATCCCTTTGGGGGTCAACTGCTGCAGCATTTCCCCTAGAGAGGCGTTTTTCCCACCCACCTGGGCCACGTCCCGCAGCCCCACCTCTGTGAGGGGCACAACCAAGGGTGGCTCTGAGCCAAGCTGGTGGTGAGAGGATCCCAGCGCTACTCCATCCGACATGCCTTGTCTCCTTATGCCCATCAGAGCAAGCGTGATAGTTGCAAAAAGACCTTCCCCCGCCAGGATCTGGCCTGGCTTCAAGGAGTCTACCCCCACTAGTGTACTGAGGGTTTTCCTGGGGCTAGAATCCCGGCACAACGCCCCCAGAGACGGCTGAGATGGGGAGGAGACAAAGGCAATCTCGCTAGGATCCGGCTGAAAAAGCTGCCACAAATCTTCGCCCTTTTTTACCTAATGCAAAAGAACCGCTCTGCCACAATGTTTTCAAAGCAGCAGTTTGCGGAAACAGGGCAAATGGAAGGCCCCAGGGATCCGGCGGCAGCAATTCGCCAGGTAAGAGTGACGGAAAAACAGCAGGGCTTGCGGCTGGATCGCGGGTTGGCGGAACAACTGCCGGAGCTGTCGCGCTCGCGCCTGCAGCAGCTCATTCGCCAGGGCCAGGTTTGGCTCAATGGGCGGCCCTGCCTGGATAAGGATCGCCCCCTGCAAGCCGGGGATGAGATTGAGGTGCGGATCCCGCCAGCCACCCCTACAACTCTGGAGCCGGAGCGGATCCCCTTAGACATCCTCTACGAAGATGAGGATCTGCTGGTCATCAACAAGCCGCGCGGTCTGGTGGTGCATCCTGCTCCTGGACATGCCAGCGGCACGCTGGTGCATGCATTGCTGGCCCACTGTCCTCGCCTTTCCGGGATCAACGGCGAGCTGCGCCCAGGGATCGTCCATCGCCTCGACAAGGACACCACCGGCGCCCTGGTGATTGCCAAACACGATCAGGCCCACCAGCATCTGCAGGCCCAGATCCAGGCCAAGACGGCTCGGCGCATCTACCTAGGGGTGGTGTTTGGCCGGCCAGCCCAGAGCCAAGGCACGATCTCTGCCCCCATTGGCCGCCACCCGGTGGAGCGGCAGAAGATGGCGGTTTTGCCTCCCGGCCAAGGGCGAGCGGCGGTAACCCACTGGCAGGTGCTGGAGCGATTGGGCAACTACACCCTGATGCAGTTTGAACTGGAGACCGGCCGCACCCATCAAATTCGGGTGCATGCTGCCCACCTGCGCCTGCCCATTGTTGGGGATCCCCTCTATACCCAGAGCAAAACCAGCCCCGTCAAACTCAGCGGCCAAGCTCTCCACGCCTGGAAGCTCTCCTTTGTCCACCCGCGCACTGGCCAGCTGCTGCAGTTTACTGCCCCCCTGCCGGAAGAGTTCGAGCGGCTGCTGCGGCAGTTGCGCAGCCAGGTTGGGTAGGGATTCAAGCTGCCAAGGGTTGCAAAAAGCTAGGACAGGAAGGTCAGCGTTCTTAAACAGAAGCTAACCCAGTTTTCACCAGCCCACAACCTCAGTTCAAGCCCAAAGATGTTTGACTGGGGGCAATTGGCTATGGTTGCGGATGCTGGCGTTGCGGAGGCTAGCCTTATGAGTTCCCTGAGTTCCCGTCGCTTTTTCCTGCAGTTGCTGATGTTTGGCGGTGGGGCAGCCGCCCTAGCCGCCTGTGGGGGCACCTCCAGTTCCTCTATCCCGCCCCTGGGAGAGCCGGGATTTCCCCAGGGGGTGTTTGCCGGGGATCCCACCTCCGAGGGGGCGGTGCTTTCCACGCGGGTGGTGCCGGCCAGCAGCGTGGATACGGTGCCTGTGACGCTGCAGGTGGCGGAAAATGCCGAGTTCAACCCCATTCTGCAGCAGGTTGCGCTAACTGCCCGCCGCGTGGCCGGTCGCAACTACCGCACCGAGCCGGGCGACTACATTGCCCGCGCCGTTGTTACCGGCCTGAGGCCGGCGCAGCGCTATTTCTACCGTTTTGTTAGCGACGGGTTTACCAGCCCTGTGGGCCAGTTCCGCACCCTGCCGGCTCCAGGCGATGGGCGGCCCATCCGCTTCTTGCACATTAGCTGCGCCAACGAACCTCCTTTCCCCATTGGGGCGGCCCTGTTGGCAGAGGTTAACCGCGGCGATATTGATTTCATCGCCTTCAACGGCGACACCGTTTACGCGGATCGCTTCTGGCTGGGGCTGGATCCGGTACCGACGCTGGAGTTTTACCGCAGCCTCTATCGGGATCAGCGGGATCCCCAGTATGCCGGGCCGGAGTTTGCGCAGTTGTTCGGTCGCACCTCCTTTGTCGTTAACTGGGATGACCACGAGGTGATTGACAACTACAGCGGCCAGAAGGCCCGCGGCGGCCGCGCCGTCCAGCTCAACGACGCCACCGGGCAAACCCGCGATGTGGAAGATCTCAGGGTGCTGGGCTACCAAGCCTTTTTTGAGTACAACCCCATCACCCCCAACTTGACGGATGTACCGGGGGTAGATAGCCGGGATCGGGTGTTTCGCAGCTTCCGCTACGGTGCCAACGCCGAAGTCTTTATCCTCGATCTGCGCCAGTACCGCGACTTGGCTGCTGTGACCCCGATCCTGCCCATTTTGCCCCCTGGCTTGACCCGGCAGCGCTTTTTGGAACTGGCCGGCCTCCGCCTCACGCCCCAGCAGGAGACCCTGTTCTTCGGCCCGCCGGGATCGGAAGAGGCGCTGTTTAACCTGCTGCGCCGCACGCCGCGCATTCTTTTGGGAGAACCCCAAAAGCAGTGGTTGTTCAACGGCCTGCGCAGCTCCACCGCCACCTACAAGTTCATCGTCAGCGAGTTTCCCATCACGGTGACCTATTTCCGCTCCAACGACGTCTGGGAGGGCTACTGGCTGGAGCGGCAGGAGGTGATCGACTTTATTGAGCGCAACAACATCCGCAACGTGGTGTTCCTGAGTGGCAACAACCACGCCGGCTTCATCGGCCAGGTCAACCCCGGCAGCAGCAACCCCATCTGGGAGGTGTGGACTGGCCCCACCGGGCGCAGCGTGACCGCCTTGAGCATCGACGAGCTGGGCAGCCAACTGGGGATCCCCAACGCCAGCCGCCTCTACTACCGGATTGTGAATGGCTTTCTCGCCCCTGTGAACCCTGCCAATCCAGAAGTGAGCGGGATCCCTGGCGTAACGACAGGCAACCTGCGCTTTTTGGAGCTGGCGGTGCCCAACTACACCGTCATCGAAGTCTCCGACAGCCGCTGCACCCTTCAGGTCAAGGGCCCCACCGGCAGTGTCCTCACCGATCCCCTGGGGCGCCGCGGAGAACTGGTGCTGCCCCAGTGAGTCAAGGGCTTTGGGCAGGTTTTCTCAGTCTCATTCTGATCGAAATTCAGGGATCCCTGCGCAAGTTGGGATCCCTTTTTGTAACTCCTTTTTGCAACTTGTAAGGAAGATGCCGGCTGTGATCGCAATCAGCCAGGAAGCGAAAACGTTAATGCTAGCCTGTAGGCACGGGCAGGGATCCCTGTTGCAGCAAAGGAAACTTCATGGAAGGAGGAAAATCCGATGGTTGCTCTGCGGGGTTGGCTGGCAGCGGGCATGATCGGGGCGGCTGCAATCCTGGGTGGTGGTGAAGCGTGGGCCCAAAGGAGCTTGTGGTTACTGAACGGGCAATCGACCTGGATTGGAGGCTACTTCTACCAGGGCGAGAACATCTGGGCCGAGTGCGACCTCGACTGCCACGACGTGGATCTGGTGCTTTACGATCGCAACGGTCGGTGGGTAGCCGAAGATACGCTCTTGGACGATCTTCCCATCGTCCAGGCTCCCTATGAGGGCAGCTTCGCCGTCCAGGTGATCATGGCCGGCTGCCGCCACCCACGCGGCTGTGCTGTCGTCGTCGATTCTGACTACGGCTTCTAGCGCTTCCCTCACCCCTAGCCCCTCTCCCTCTGGGAGAGGGGAAGTAGGTACTGCCTGCTGTAGGGATGAAGGGGGCTGCCTAGGCGGGTTTGTGGCTGGCTTCCTGCACTTTGGCGTGGGTGAATTTGCTTAGGCCATGGATGGTTTTTTCCCAGTAGAAGGGCTTGGTAAACAGCTGCCACAGGGCCATGTAGGCTGCAATGGAGTGCAGTTGCCAGTAAATGGGGTTGAGAAGAGCATAGAAAGCCAAATCGTAGTAGCCCCGCCGAAAAACGGCCACCAAGTTCAAGTAGATCCCAATGGCATTGCCCACCAAGAGGTTAAACAAGCCCAAGTAAATTAGCCAACTGGGAAAAATGTTTTGCAGCCAATGGGCGCGGGTGAGCAGCCAGTAGAAAAACAGCAGCCACATGATGGGGCTGGTGAGGAAGGTGAAGAAGCTGCCGCCGATAAAAAATTGGTAGGCCAGCCAGTTCTTGAGGCCCAGCTTGCGCAAAGAGCGCAGCGGGTTGCGGTTGTGCACCAGCCAGGTCTGCATATAGCCTTTGATCCAGCGGGAGCGCTGCCGGATCCAGTTTTTAAGGGCGCAGTTGGCCTCTTCGTAGGTGGTGGAGTTGATCACCCCCACTGTGTAGCCGTGCTGGCTGGCGCGAATGCCCAGATCGGCATCTTCGGTGACGTTAAAGGGATCCCATCCCTGCAATTCCCGCAGGCGGTCGGTGCGGAAGTGGTTGCTGGTGCCCCCCAGGGGAATGGGCATTTTCAAGGTTTCCAGGCCCGGCAGCAGGTAATCAAACCAATAGGAATACTCCAGGGTAAACATGCGGGTGAGAAAGTTCTCGTTGCGGTTGAAATAGTTGAGGGCCGCTTGAACGCAGACCAAGCTGGGATCCCCTTTTTTGAAGGCAATGATGGCTTTTTTCAGTTGATCCGGGTCGGGGATGTCTTCGGCGTCGTAGATGGTGAGGTATTCGCCGCGGGCAAAGGCCAGGCCGTAGTTGCAGGCTTTGGGCTTGGTCTTGGGCTTGCTATCCGGCACAATCAGTAGGCGCACGTAGCGGGGTGGCTTGGCGGCGCGGGCGGCCTCGATGGTGGCCTGGTCGTTTTCTTCCAATAGGATCAGCACGTCCAAGCGCTCGTGGGGGTAGTCCAGCTTGGAGAGGGAGTTGATGAGAATCGGCATCACCTCCGGCTCTTTGTAGACCGGCACCAGGATGGTGTAGATGGGCAAGCTGTGGTCATCGAGGGCGGCCACTTCCTCGTCGGTAATCTGGTGGAAGCGATCGGCGGATCCCACGAGGCTAAGCAGGAACTTGAAGAGAATCGAAGCAACGTAGAAGAGGTTAATCAAAAGTACTAAGATCGTCAGGGTTGTCCAGGGGGCGCTGGCCAAGCCCCACAGCAGCAGCAGCAGCAGGCCATAGCCGACGGCAATTTGCGAGGGGGTAAACACCCGCGAGGCCGATTCCTCCGGCAGACGGGTCAGCAGCTTGTACACCGCCTCTTGGCTAAAGCGGGATCCCTGATCTTGGCTGAGGAGCTGGGTGATATCTTGCTCGGTGCCCAGCACCTTTTCTATCCGCAGCCCTGGCCGCCAACTGTAGAGCAGCTCGTCCACCGCCCAGTCCAGGGGGTCGTTGACCATCACGGTGAGGGTATTCTCGTCGCTCCAGCTCAGGGGGTAGAAGAGGTGGCGCATCATCAATTCCGGATCGAACTGGCGGCTCAGGCTCTCGTCCCGGTAGAGCAGCCCTGTTCCCATTAGCTCCGAGACGGAAGGGTAGCCCAGCAAATGGGCCAGAATACTGAGATACTCGCGGGTGGAGAGGTAGCTCAGCCGGGTCAGCACCTGCCCCAGGCTGGATCCGGTGCGGCGGCGGATCTCTAGAGCCTGCTGCCACTGCTCCAGGGTGAGACGGCTGCCCAGCAGCTCAGCAGCCAGCTTGCGCTCGAGGATAACTGTCAAGATCTGTTTTTCGGTGGCCGGGATCTCCCACAGCTTTTCGGCCTCTGGGCAAAGGCGTTTCACCGCCTGCCAGACGCCGGGATAGCCGGGTTCTTCCGTGGCCACCACAACGGTTTGCGGGTTGAGCCAGCCACAGGGCAAAAAGCGCACTGGCAGGAGATCGCTGGGTTCCACTAGCCAAGGCAGCTCTAGATCTAGAGGCTGCTTGAGCAGCCAGTCCCGCAGCTTGGGCCGATCCAAAATCTGGCGACACAGGTCGGCAAACTTGCCGGGATGCATGACCCGCAAGCTCCAGAAAGCCCTGGGCAAGGAGCAGCCCACCTCTTCCCGGTACTCCTCCGCTGCCGCCAGTTGCTGACGGGTGAGATAGCCCGCGCGCAAAAGCGAGGACTTGAGGGACTGGAGCATGGCCTAAAACCCGCGGCTTGGCTCAAGTCTGGCTCAACCGCAAGCCCATGCCCAGCCCCCCCTAGGAAGGGAGGGGCGACTCGGGGGGGCGGGCCAAGCGGCGATAGACATTCCAGGCTCCTACTGCCAATAGAATAGCCAGCAGCAGCACCAGCCAATAGCGGTATTGCCACAGCAAAAGCTGCCAACTGAAGCGGCCTGGGTAGCGCACCCGGTAGCCTTGGGGGGTGAGATCCCAGCTCTGCACCTGGGTGAGGGCGGGAGTGGCGGCGTAGGAGGTGAGCACATTTCCCTGCAGTTGGTTGGCCAGGCGGGTGCGTGGATCGGCAAGGCCGCGGCTGAGGCGCTCTGCCAGGGCCGGATCAGATCCCCACCAGGACAGCCAAAGGGTGGGCCTGCCTTGGAGCAAAAAGTACTGCAAGAGGCCGAGGTTTTCCTGGGGTTGGGCGGCCAGGGCCACCTGCTGGTTCAAGGGGTTGAGGATCTCGAACTGGGATCCCAGCCGGATGGGGCTGTAAGGGAGCTCCACCTGCTCCGGGGCAGCGACAAGGATCTGCCAGGCGAAGTCGCCTGTTTCCAGTTTGGTCTTTTCCTGGGGCAGAAACTGAAGGGTGGGCAGGAGCGGTCGGGCGGCCAGCCGACTCAAGGCCCCCACCAGGTAGGCGGCAGCCGGCAGCCATTGGGGATCCCCCAGCCAAACCCGTCCGGATCCCTGCAGCACCGCCGGGATCTCCTGCAGCTCGCCGCTGGGGGCTTGGTAGCCGCTCCAGAGAAAGCCGGAGCTATCCGAGCGCACCTGAACCGTCAGCGGCGTCAGGGATCCCTGGCAATTGCCGGGACTGGCCCCGTAGTCAAAGCGCAGCTCCAGTTGGTTGAAGCGGCGCAGCAGGCGGGTGGGCAGGGTCACGGTCTCGTTGAGCTGGCTGCGACCGGTGAGGTTGTAGGTGCGCAGCAGAACGCCGTTCAAGAACACATAGCCCGTCAGGCGATCCCCGGCCCGACCATCCACCGGGTTCATGATCACATCCAGTTGGGCCGCCAGATCCCGCGGGCGCCCCCCCAACTGCGCCAGGTTGAAGTTAAAGACCAAGGACTGGCTGCCAAAGCCCCGCAGCAGGGGATCCACGATCCCCAACTCCCGCAAGCTGAGGCGGTTGGCCCTGAGAGCCCGCTCCCAGTCCGCCACCGCCGCCACCCGGATGCCGCGGCTCACCAGCCCCGCCCGCTTCCACTCTTCATAGAGGGCAAGAATGGCCTCCCGGCGGGCGGCCACCCGCAGCCGCGATCCCTCTGGGGTAATCTGATGCTGCAGGTGGGGGGTAAAGTTGGCCGGCTCCAGAATTACTTGAGGCCCCTTCCCTGGACGGTTGCTCCAGAGGATGGGGGTCTGAGGGAAGAGGTGGGCCAGCAAGCTGTACAGGCCCAGCGCTGCTTCCGCCACCTCAGGAGAGGGGTTGGCGGGCACCACCAGCGTGAGCTGGGGGTACATCAGGTGCAGAAAGCCGGCCACCGTAGCATCGGGCACGCGGGGCACCAGCTCAAAAAAACTGTCCCGCCCTACCCTCAGCAGCAGGTTGCCGGTGTTGAGGTCGGCACAGATGTCGTCGCTAATGCTCAAAAACGGCTGCACCGACACCGTGATAAAGCGCTCGCCCGGCGGCAGGTTAGGGATCGGCACCCGCACCACCGGCTCCTGTCGCAGATCTTGCACCAGAAAGATCCCCGCCAGCTCCTCGTTAATCAGCACCCGCACGGTAGAGGTGGGCTTGAGCACCGGCGAAGGTTCTAGGCGCAACTGCACAAAGCTGGCTTCCGGGTCGATGCCGTTGATGGGCGCAGGGACGGTGACATCCAGGCGCGGGTTGGATCCCTGCAGCAGCACCGAACGCTCATAGCCCAGCCTCTGGAAAGCAAGGGGCTCCGCCCGCACTGCCTCTGTTGGCACGCAGCAGAGCAAGCCGGCCACCAACAGCCCCCACCCTCCTCTTCTCTGCCTTACCCTAGCCATCTGCGGGATCTCTAGCCCCTGCTCTGACGACAGAAAAAGCCTACACTTGCGGCGGGGGCAGTCGCCAAACTTCTAGGAGTATATGGCGCAAGAGTGATGAACTGGCCGCAAGAGAGCCCCCCTTCTTTGGGAACTCTCCTAAGCGCGGGCGTAGTCGTCCTCAAAGCGCACGATGTCATCCTCCCCCAAGTATTCCCCGTTCTGCACCTCGATGATCACCAGAGGGATGGTGCCGGGGTTTTCCAGACGGTGCTTGGTGCAGGGGGGAATGTAGGTGGACTCGTTGGAGTTGAGCAGCACCACCTCCTCGCCCCGGGTAACGCGCGCCGTGCCCCGAACTACGATCCAGTGCTCGCTGCGGTGGTAGTGCATCTGCAGGCTAAGGCGATGGCCAGGCTTGACCTCGATGCGCTTGATTTTGTACATTGGGCCCTCGTCCAAGATCCAGAAGGCTCCCCAGGGTCGGGTCTGAGCCTGGGAGGGCAAAAGCTCCAGTGCCGGAATTGCCGCGTCGTTCATGTCCCGCACAGAGTGTAGCATTGAGGTTACACCTTGTTCCACTTCAGGGACTCTCACATCCTCACCTGCAGCGCGGTAACTTTCCATCGACCATCTTGCTGAACCCAATACGCCAAAACTCGTAGAAAAAAAAGTCTCGAGAAGGGGAATACTAACAATCCCTTGCATTCCTAATAGTTTTTGCAAAACTTGCTTTTAGGATTAACTAGGGTGTTCCAATGCCCTAGGCCGTCAAGTTTGGCGAAACTCGTTCATAGGGCATAGATGTTTGTAAACCGGCTTAAAGCTATCTTGAGACTCGTTGCGCCGGTAGGGATCCCCTTGCTGCTCCTGGCTGGCCTCTTGTGGGGGCTGAAGGAAGGCTGGGGCTGGGTGAGCCTAGAGATGCAGTTTCTTGGCTACAAGGGATCCGTAGCCGTCCTGGGGCCGGATCCGCGCCTGCCCATTGTCGGCACCACCTTTCCCCCTTCGCTGGTGCTGGCCACGGCCATTTTGGGGCGCTCGCCGCTGGTGTTGCAGGCCATTTTGGGATCCCTGGTGTTGGATTGGATGGGGCAACAGTTGCGCCGTTTGCCTGTCGGCTTGGGGTGGCGCTGGCTGTGGGGCCTGTTGCTGCTGCTGCAGCCGGCTTTGCTCCTGATGCTGCTGCGCAGCCCCGTTTGGACGGCCACCTCGCTTTTAGTGGGGGTGAACATGGCCTTGTTGTTCCCTCTGGCCAACGAGAAACAAGCAGCGGAGAAGGACGAGCTGCCGATTACCCTGCGGCTGCTGCTCATCGGGCTGGCCTTAGGGCCGCTGATGGTGCTGCGCTGGGAGAGCGGCTGGCTGTTGCCCTGGCTGGCAGGACTGCTGCTGGTGGCTTTTCGCCGCCAATCTTGGGGGTTTCGCTGGGCCTCGCTGCTGGTGGTGGGGTTTATCAGCCTGGCCCTGATCCTGAGCTGGCTGTATGTCAACTGGTTGGCGGTGGGGGATCCCTGGGCTTTTACCTACCAGGTGGGCAGCGGCCTGCGCCTGCCGCAACTACGGGAAGACCTGCAGCAGGCCGGCGGCTGGCGGGGGTTGGTGGAGCTGGGGAAGTGGCTGGCGGTGCTGGCCCCTGCCTATCTCCTCTTGGGGATGGGATCCCTGCTGGGCCGCTGGGTCGGGGCCTTGATCTGGGGGATACCGCTGGTGATCCTCTTGGCTTCCCTGGGGCAGGGGCTGTTTTTGCCGGAGCTGAGCCGCTTTGCTCTCGTCTGGGTGCCGCTGCCGTTGCTGATGGGGGCCTACTTAGTCCGCGGAGCCGGCCCCGGCTGGGCCAAGCGGCTGTTGATCACTGCTCTTTTGGGGCTGAACTGCCTCACCGCCGGCTATGGGCTAAGCCAAGAGCCACGATTTTTGGCGCCCCTGGTGGTTGAGGAGCGGGATCTCTGGGAGCGGCTGGTGGCAGGGGTGGCGCCCCTTAGCCGTGAGTTGGAAGCGGCCCAAGACCTCTACGAAGTGACCTCCGCGGGGCAGGTCCTGGCAGCGTGGCGCCAGCAGCGGCAGGCAAAGCGCCAGGTAGGGCAATATCTCCGCCGCCACCTCTTGCCTGGCGAGAAGGTGTTGGTGGACGACGACATCCACTTTGAGGCTATCTTTTGGGCGGGGGATCCCCGCTTGTTCCTTACTCCCCACCAGTACGAGTTTGCCTTGGCCCTGCAACACCCCCAGGAGCGGGTGGACTACTTGCTGGTGGCGGGGCCGGCGGATCCCTTGCGGAGCGCCGATCGCATCCTGCAATTTTGGCCTGAGCTTACCTTTGAGGGGCTGCCGGGCTTTAGGGAGGTCTACAGCTCCCCGCAGGTGCGGCTGTGGGCCCGCCAGGCAGAGCTTGAGGAGGAGACGAGATGACCTGGAAACGGCAATGGCCGCGGCGACAGGTGCTGCAGATGGGCGGAGCGCTGCTGGCTGCCTCTGGAGTTGCCGGCTGTGGTCAGGGCTCCGAGAACGTTGCCACGGGGAACCGGAACTTGTCAGAGCTCTTGGCCCGCTGGGAGGTGGGCATTGGCGAGGATCCCGGTCGCTTCCTTTGGGAAATCGAGTCGGATCCGCAGGTGGCGGCGGTGGCGCGGGGCTGGGATCCCCATTTCTTGAGTGGCTGGCTCAACAGCTTTGACCACCGCCAGGGGGATCTCTCCTTCTGGCGCAACTGGCACCAGGCGGGCCTTTTGCGGCAGTGGTTTGAGCGGGGCTACAGCCTGCACATCATCACCTGGGAAGACGACACCACTCGCCCCTGCGGCGACTACCACCTCTCGCCACAGTTTATCCAGGACGTAGCCGAGCTGGCCGGGTATATTGCCCAAGCCAACCCCCAAGGCCGACCCACCTACTGGAGCCTGGCCACTGAGTTTTCCTACTGGCGCATCCCCGCCGATACCTACAACGCCGACACTGCCCCCTACTACCAGGCTCTCATGCGCAACGTCTTAAGAGCCCGCCAGGCCATCAAGGAGCGGCTGCCCGAGGCCGAGGTGGCCCTCTGCTGGGGCGGCTGGATTGCCACCTTTGACGATCCCCGCCGGGGGGCAGGGCGCAGCATGGTGGAGCCTTTTGCCGAGACGATGAGCCAAATGGACGGGATCGCCTTCCAGTCGATGCGCCAGCGGCGGCCGGGGGAGTTCAACCCAGAGCTCAACGGCCCAGATCCGGGTAACCCCGAGCAGATCCGCCTCTGCTGCCGTCTCTTTGCCCCCATCCACCGCAACCTGATGCTGGCCCACTACGAGCCCTCGATTAAGGACAAGCACCCCAACGGTGGCCGGGCCGACACCGTCCAAGTGGATTTTGAGATCATGAGCCGGCCCGAGTGGCTGCAGGAGGTGTCGCAACTGGGATTGCGGCGCCTGTCCCTGATGCACTATGGCCTCTACAAGGGGGATCCCTATGGGGCGCTGACGGCAGCCCGGCAATTCCGGGCCCGCGTAGGTTTGCCGGCTATTGCCCAGAGGGTGTAGGTGGATGGAGACGAAGGCCCAAAACGGAGCTCTGCAGGTACAATCCCCCTTGGCGGCGCCGTCGAGGGGGATCCCTAGATGAAGCCTTTGGCAATTGCAAGAAGCTGGCTGCTGGGCCTGGGCCTTGTCTTGGGGGGGTGGGAGCTACCGGTCTGGGCCGGCTGCGGCTTCCCTCGCGGGGCAGGGAAAATGTTTTTCTCGCTCCAGCCCGAGGTGTACCAACCCCGCACCCGCTTTGACCAGGGGGGACGTCTGCAGCAGGTCCTTTCCGAGTACGGCGAGACCCGCCTCAACCTGTTTGGCGAAACCGGCCTCAGCGATCGCCTCACCCTCAACCTCAACACCAGCTACGTTTTCCTGGAAAATCGCTTTGCCAGCGGGGCTGACACCGTTACCCAGCGCAACCAGGGCCTGCGGGATCTGGAGCTGGGCCTGCGCCACACCTGGGGAGAGGGGGATCCCTTTTTCTCGGCTCAATTGACGGCCCTGATCCCGCCGGGGTATGCCACCCAGAACACCCCCCTGCCCTTGGGCTATGGGGTTTTCGGCTACGACCTCAGCGCCGGCCTGGCCGCTTCAGGCGAGCTGGGATCCCTGCCCGCCTTTTTCGACTCCTGTCTGACCTTTCGGGACTACCTGGGCTACCCCGGCGACCGTCTCAAGGCCAACTTGACCTTTGGGGCAGATCTCAGCCCTGAGGTGCAGGCCATTGTGGCTTTGGATGGCGACTTCACCCTTGGCAACGGCGCCCCGCTCCTTTTTGGGGATCTGGCGGTGCAGGATCCCGACTACAACAACCTCAAGCTTTCCGGCCAGCTCAACTGGCGCCTAGAGAGGGGGCTGACCCTGGGGCTAGGGGGGGTTCAGTTTTTAAC
>NZ_JANSIU010000016.1:0-20893 GCF_047462275.1 Synechococcus sp. H70.2 | reverse complement strand
GAAAAAGGGGAGTTTGAATTTCGCCCCGGCCCTATTTTTGCCCATGTCATCCTAGCTGACGAGATCAACCGCACCTCACCCCGCACCCAGAGCGCCCTGCTGGAGGCGATGGCGGAAAAGCAGGTTTCGCTGGACGAGTGCACCTACCCGCTGCCCCGTCCCTTCATGGTGCTGGCTACCCAGAACCCCTTGGAGTACCACGGCACCTATCCCTTGCCAGAAAGTCAGTTGGATCGGTTCTTGGTGCGGCTGTCAATTGGCTACCCCAGCCCTGAAGTTGAGCGGGCTCTGCTATTGCATCGGCAACAGGCGGATCCCGTAGAAACTCTCCAGCCAGTGCTTTCCCTAGCCGAGTTGCGGGAGATTCAGGCGGCAGTGGATCAGGTGTACCTGGAGGAATCCCTGGCCGACTATCTTCTCCAGGTAGTCCAGGCTACACGCACCTCCAAGTTGCTGCGGGCTGGGGTCTCCACCCGCGGGGCATTGGCTTTGGCAAGGGCAGCGCGAGCAAGGGCCTTGGTAAAGGGACGGGGCTTTTGCCTCCCAGAAGACCTGCAAGCGTTGTTTGTGCCGGTTCTGGCCCATCGCATTTCCCTAGCTGGAGCGGGGGAGATGGCAAGTAACAGACGGCAGGAAGCCGAAGCCATCATCCGCGACATCGTGGCCACGGTCGAGCCCCCGCTTTGAGAAAGACCCTGCTGAGCCATTCTGGGAGCCAGCCCAGCTTTGGCGGGATCTCCACCCGAGGGGGTACAGGGCCAGGATCCCTGAGGGGATGGCTCCAGGCAGTAGAGAATAGGGGAGAGGTTCTCCCTACTCCAGGATGAGCCAGCTACCTCAGACCACTGCCCATGTCCAGATTACCCGCCGCTCCTGGCAGGAGGGTGCCCTTGAAGGGGAAGTCAGCGCTAACGGTTGGGTTTGGTACTTTTGCTGGCACTTTCGAGGTGGGAACCTGAGAGTGGAGCCCTCAGTGGGGCGAGCCTTGATTTGCGATCCCTTGCGCCGTTTTTTGGAGAAATCGGATTACCTCCTCGAGCCTGGCAGCAACTACTCATTTGTTATCCGTAGCCGCCTCTAGGGATCCCTGGCCCTGCTGCCAAGAAAGCGCCCCTTTAAGGGTGAGGCGGGCTACCTCTGCGCTTCCAGCAACAGGCTCTAATATTGGGATGGTTGTTCTAGGAGCCGCCTCCATGACCTCTTCCTCCCACCTGACGACTGCAGAGCAGGCAGTGAGTTCTGCTAACGGCCTGAAGGAGGCCCCTCTCCTGGCGGAAGGGGATCCCTTGGGCCCGGCTCTCCCTAGGGACGAGGTGCTCAATTTGCGGAACACCTTGTTGAACCGGCGCCTGCAACTGGTCGAAGAACTTTGGGAAGCGGTAATCCTGCAGGAGTGCGGACAGCCTTTGGTGGATCTGCTGCGG
This sequence comes from Synechococcus sp. H70.2, assembly GCF_047462275.1. Lineage (NCBI taxonomy): Bacteria > Bacillati > Cyanobacteriota > Cyanophyceae > Synechococcales > Synechococcaceae > Synechococcus > Synechococcus sp. H70.2. Next base: position 19,469 of record NZ_JANSIU010000016.1, on the reverse strand, counting down.
CGGCTGCGCTCCATGTGTTCTCCTGAAGGGCAGGCTCTAGAATACCCCATCCCGGAAGTCTTCCAAATTGTTGAGCACCTCAGCCTTGAAGAGGCCATTCAAGCAGCGCGCGCCTTTGCCTTGTTTTTTCAGTTAATCAACATTGTTGAACAAAACTACGAGCGGGCAGAAGACTCCGATATGCGCATGGTGGACAGCCAACAGCGCACCGTGCGGGAAAACGAAAAATTTGAACGGCTCTTCCCTTACCTGCGGGCGCAGGGGGTACCGCCTGGCCTGCTGCGCCGCCTGCTGGAGCGGCTGCACATCCGCCTGGTGTTTACCGCCCACCCCACCGAGATTGTCCGCCACACCATCCGCGAAAAACAACGGACCTTCTCCCGCCTGCTTAGCCAACTGGACTGGGCAGAGCAATTCGACCCTCTGCAGGCTCAGATGTTGAGAGAACAACTGGCAGAGGAGGTTTTGCTGTGGTGGCGCACCGACGAATTGCACCAGACCAAGCCGACGGTGCTTAACGAAGTCGACTACACTCTGCACTACTTTGAGGAGGTGCTGTTTCAGGCCATCCCTCTGCTGCACGAGCGCCTCCGGCGCAGCCTGAAAACGTCCTTTCCCACTGTCGAGCCGCCGCCGGCAGGATTTTGCAACTTTGGCTCCTGGGTGGGCGGGGATCGCGACGGGAACCCCTCCGTCACTGCCGATGTTACCTGGCAAACGGCCCGCTACCAACGCAACCTGATTTTGGGCAAGTACATCGAGGCGGTGAAGGCGCTCACCAAAACCCTGAGCGTCTCTTTGCACTGGGGGGATGTGGACAGCCAGTTGCTGGATGCCCTTGAGCAGGATCGCCGCCTTATGCCGGAGGTTTACGAGTCCTTTTCGCTGCAGTATCGTCAGGAGCCCTACCGGCTCAAGCTTAGCTACATCCAGCGGCGGCTGGAGCTGACGCGAGAGCGCAACCGCCATTTGGCCGACTCTGCTTGCCTGCCTGTCCCGCCCCCTCTGGACAACGCCTACGCCAACGCCGAGGAGTTCTTGGCCGATTTGCAACTCATCCAAAGAAGTTTGAAAAACAGCGGCCTTTCCTGTCGCCAGTTGGACTACCTCATCCAACAGGTTCAGGTCTTTGGCTTCCATTTGGCCCACCTGGATATCCGCCAAGACAGCAGCTACCATGAGGCCGCTCTCACCGAGATCTTCGAATACTTGCGGATCTTGCCGCGGCCCTACAGCGAGATGACGGAGGCGGAAAAAACGGCTTTCCTCCTGCAGGAGCTGCAAACCCGCCGCCCCCTCATCCCTCTAGAAGCCCCCTTTTCTGAGAAGGCGGCGGAGCTGATTGCCACCTTTCGCACCCTGCGCCGGCTGCAGCAGGAGTTTGGCACGGCCATGTGCCAAACCTATGTAATTAGCATGAGCCGCCAGCTGAGCGATCTGCTGGAGGTGCTGCTACTAGCCAAGGAGGTGGGCCTTTATGATCCCATCAGCGGGCGGGGATCCCTGGCGGTGGTGCCGCTGTTTGAGACCGTTGAAGACCTCAAGCAGGCCCCAGAGGTCCTGCGGCAGTTGTTGGAAATTCCTTTCTATCGCCAGTACTTGGCCCAGCAGGAAAACTTACAGGAAGTGATGCTGGGCTACTCGGATAGCAACAAGGATGCTGGCTTTCTAAGCAGCAACTGGGAGATCTACAAAGCCCAGCAGCGGTTGCAAGCAGTGGCCGAGTCCTACGGGGTGAAGTTGCAGATCTTCCACGGCCGGGGTGGCTCAGTGGGGCGCGGAGGAGGGCCAGCCTACGAGGCAATTTTGGCCCAGCCTGGGCGCAGCGTGGGGGGCCGCATCAAGATTACTGAGCAGGGAGAGGTGCTGGCCTCGAAGTATTCCCTCCAGGATCTAGCCCTTTTTAACCTAGAAACCGTTACCAGCGCCGTCATCCAGGCCAGCCTGCTGCGCACCTACCCCGATGACCTGCACGAGTGGTCGCGCCTAATGGAGTCGCTAGCAGAGCGCTCGCGGCAGGTGTACCGCAACCTGGTCTACGAGCAGGAAGGCTTTGTCGAGTTTTTCCACGAGGTCACTCCTATCGAAGAGATTAGCCAACTGCAGATTAGCTCTCGCCCCGCTCGCCGCAGCGGCAACTCGAAAGATATCAGATCCCTGCGGGCCATTCCGTGGGTGTTTAGCTGGACCCAAAGCCGTTTTCTCCTGCCAGCCTGGTATGGAGTGGGTACTGCCCTCCAGGAATACGCAGCCCAAGGTGAGCACCACCTCACCCACCTGCAACACCTCTACCGCGAGTGGCCCTTCTTCCGCATGGTGATCTCCAAGGTGGAGATGACTCTGGCTAAGGCAGATTTGCAGATTGCCCGCCACTACGTGCAGGAAATGAGCTCCCCTGAGCGTTTGCCGCGGGCGATGGAGCTGTTTGAGCTCATTGCCCAGGAAATGTACCGCACCCGCGAGATGGTTCTAAAAATTACCGGCCACAGGGAGCTACTGGAAAATGATCCCTACCTAAGGCGCTCCATCCAGTTGCGCAACCGTTCAATTGTGCCCTTGGGTTTTCTGCAAATCTCCCTACTCAAGCGCCTGCGCGGCAAGCAAAACTCCCCTCTTTACCCCAGCCAGCACAGCCGCGCCGAGCTGCTGCGGGGGGCTCTCCTTACCATCAACGGCATCGCTGCTGGCATGCGCAACACAGGCTAGCGGAGAAGGGATCCCTTCTCTCTAGGAACTGCTGGGGCAGCTAGAACAAGTCGTCCTCGTATTCCTCCGGCTCTGCCTCTTGCACTTCCACCGATTCCACCTCAACGATGCGGCGGGAGGAAGGGCGGGGCTTTTCTTCGGTGTAGTCCTCCTCTGGGGTTTGGGGTAGACGGGGAGGACGACGTTGGGCAGCTGAGTCAGGGCTTTGGTCCTCCTCGCGGGTTGGACGACGAGGGCGACGGGAGTCAGCTGCCTGCTGCGAGGCGGTCTCCCCCTCTTCATAGCCGTACTCGTCCTCCTGTTCCACCTCTGGGCGACGGCGCGGGCGCACCTGGGTATTGCTGGTCAACTGAGGCCGCGGGCGGCGGGTTGGTTCCTCGCTGCGTTCGGGAATGGAACGGCTGGAGGAGGAGGTATCGCGGATGCGGGATCCACTGGCCCCGCTAGCAACGGCACGTCCTTGGACGTAGCCATCCGGCGGATAGGTGCGGCTAAAGCCTTGGCGTCGCACAACCGGCCGCACTCCCGCTATCTGGCGCACCTTCTCATTTAAGAGAATGCGCAGGCGGAAGGTCTGGATGGCAAACCAGCCAGCCATCACCGCCAACAGCACCTGGGCAAAAAACAGCAGGGGGATTAGGCGCTGACCCTCCAAGAGCAGGGAGATGGAGTAGATCAGGCCCATCGTAGCAAAGATTACATCCGACTCTTCCGCCGCCTCAGGCTTGACAAAGCGGACGGCAAAGATGGCTCCACTGGCAATTGCCACCAGGGCTGCCATCAAAAAGTAGGGGCTTTGGGTGAGAAACATGCCAGGGATCCCCAAACGATAAGAGGGGGAAAGCTGCAAGCTTTACCCATTTCAGAGCCGATCCTAACACCAATCCTTCTGCTGGCACGGGGCTGTGGACTCAGGTTTGGGCTGAGGATCCTTGGGCAGGGAGGGGTTGGTGTTAGAATCAAGGGCAGCTTCCGGTAGGCTCCATGCTGTACCTGGCACGGGTAGACAGAAAAGGTCTTTTTGGCCAAGCAGAGCTGCAGCTCTTGGCCCAGCAGGGGGAGAAAGGGGTTTGGACACCCCTGCGCCCAGCGGAGCGGATTACCCTCAAGGAAGCGGCCTCTTACAACGTTGGGGTGTTGTTGCTGGTCGAGCTGGCAGAAAACCGGCAGGTGCAGCGGGTGGAAGAGGCGGCAATGAAGCTGGTGGAGATGTTGCACAGCCTCTCCCAAGCCTACAGCCTGGTTGATTGGACAGAGATTGAAAACTGGCGCCTTTCCCTGACTCGGCAAAGCCAAGAGCTCAGTCGTCGCGAAGCTGAGGTGGCTGCTCGCCAGGAGCAGCTGCAACAGTGGGAAGCTCAACTGCGGCAGCAGCAATCAGACAGGGCTGAGATCCGGCCGTAGCTCGCGGGCACCCCTCAAATAGACGTGGTGCATCTCCGCCTGAGTCAGGGGGGTGTTCAGTTGGATTAAAACGCGGATGCAGCGTGGCAAAGCCCCATTGACATCCATCTGTTGCACATCCAACAGAGGTACTGACTCCCAGCCAGGGCGGCGGCGGGCAAATTGGGCAGGAAAGGCGGCATCTAGGTCAGGGGTAACCGAGAAAATAACACTCACTACCTCCGCCAGATCAATGGCGTTGCGATGTTCTAGAGCATCCAGAAGCTCGTTTACCGCCGCACCAATGGCCTCGGCCGTGTTGGCCGGCACGGTGATGGCTCCTCGAATTGCTCTCACCCGCCACCCCAATGGCTGTGCCCTCGTGCCTTTGAGCTCGTCTTGCTTCCAGAAGATTATACAAACTTCTCGTTCCAATCTTGCTACGGGGTAGACTGCAACACCTTCTCTAAGATCTGCTCGTGGCTAAAGCCAGCATCTACCCAGGCTTCTGCTTCCTTGAGGCGAGTGGCAGCTGTCAAGATAAACAAGTTGCTTTTTGCCCCCAAAGCTTCACTGCTGGTTTGCACGCAGGCCAAATCTTGGCCAGTTAACTGGCTAAACCAGGTGGCCAGCAGCCCTGCCTCCAGAAAGCCCATCGGGCGCTTGAAGTGGGGGGGGGTGGCAGCAGCGAAGGGAGAGTTGCGGATTGACACCACCAGCACCCCCTGATCTTTGTAGCTCCAGTCGATGTCAATCAGCCCCCAGCCGTGGGTTTTCCACGCCTGTTTGAGGCTCTGGAGAAAAAGGCCCATCTCCAGCTCAGCTAGGGGCTTTTGGTAGTAGTCGGAGAGCTCCTGGGCAAAGCGGCGGAAAAACTCTTTGCCCCACATACGGCCACAGTTGCGCAGCACCAGACGGGCTGCTTGTCCTGTCTCGTACTCCAGGCCGGTATAGATGGCTCGCAAGAGGGTCTCTGGAAGGGCTAAGAGACGGTCGCCGTGGCGACTTTCTAGCAAACCCGACTCCAAGTCGCTTTGCAGGTAGAGGCTGGGCGCGTAGTAGTTGGCCAAAACGGGGGTGTAGGGGTCGAAACCGGCGGAGCTAGCCATAGGGGATTCCTGGGTCTATGAAAGAATGGAAGGGCTCCTTAAAGACAGCAAAGCTGCCTGCACCTGGGTAATCCAGGGACGGATAAACTCCAGTTCGCCAGGTTGTAAGTGCTCTTTGAGCTCCTGCTGGAAAAGCCGATGGGCCACTTCATAAACGTTCTGCAGTCCGTACAGGCGTACTTCCTCTTCCACCCACTCGATTAGCCGCTCCCTAAGGAGGCTTTCGTCCTGCAGCAGCATGGCCAGGGCGCTGTGCCGCAACAAGAGCAACAGGTGCCGTCGGCACAGATCCACTAGCTGGGGGGCAATGGTGGGCATCTCCTTTTGCAGAGCCTCCAAAGTGCGGCTTACCATCTGGCTCTCCCGCTCCCGCACGGCCCGGTACACCTGCAGCCTTTTGGGCCAGCCGAGGACATAGGCCTTGAGTTGCTCCAGTTGCTCCGGTGTGAGGTAGCGGGCCTCTGCCTCAATTAGCATCTGCTCCAAGGGGCTGACCATCTCACTTCTCCCAAGTGTTGGGGGGGACTGGGTGGGGGCCGGAGTTCAAAACAAGCTGAACAAATCGGCCAAGGTAATCTGCTCCTCTTCGGCGGCAGGCTCCGGCCCTGCCGCCAGGGATCCCATAGAGCGGGCCACCAAAGCCCTCGGATCCCCCGCCCAGGGGATGGAGCCAAAGTACTCCCGCACCCGCCAAAAGGGCATTGGCAACGAGGGGCTTTGCCGCGGGCGGTTATCCCAGTTCAAGCGGGCAAAAAAGCTCTGCACCGACTCTTCCAGAAAAACCTCCGCCGTCATGCCTTGGTCACTCCCTGACCGGAGCGCAATTTCTGGGCAATTTCGCTGGCGGTGGCTCCTTCGTTGAGCCAAAAGGCAGCTGCGTCGATGCGATCTTTGCTGCCCAGCAAAAACTTACAGTAGCTTTCCCCCATGGAGTAGCACTGGATCTCGATGCAGCTAAGTTGCCGTTCCACCATGGTGCTGAAAAATCCGGCAAACAATCCCGCATAGAGGTGGCAAACGGGTTTGCCCACATCCCCAAGGGTGCGGGCCACAGCCGAGTCAAACAGGTTGATGAAAATAAACCCTTGGCGCCGGCTTTCGGTCTCGACTTCCCAGCGCCCCCACCCTTGCGAGGTCAAGGGCCACCACCAGGTTTCCAAAAGGAACATCAGGTGGCTCTGTCTGGGCTTGCGCCGATACTCCTCCTCGAACCAGCGGGAGAAGTGGAGGGCATCGTTGCGCCCCCACTCGCGGCCAATGGTGTACATCAACGCAGCCGACGCATCCCCCACTTCTTCTTCTAGGCCCTGTTGCAAACCCAGGATGAAGTCCTCACTTACCAAGACATTGCGGCTACCCGTCCAGTCCACCAGGGATCCCTGGGCAAGGTCGAAGCGAAAAAAGTCTTCGCGGCTGTAGTGATTGTGCCGTTGGGCAGCAGGCTGCAGGCTCAGCTCGATGAGACCCGTTGTCATGGCAGTGGGGAGAGGGCGGCAATTTTTTACACTTCTTGCTGAATCATAGCCTTTTTGCCGGGGGCTTTGGCCAGAGCCATCGAGGGGTGCACCAGCCCAACAAAAAGTCCCTGCCGCCGGGACGCCACTGAGGACCAAGGGACTGCGGCGACTTGGGTTTAGGAGTGGGGCCTGACCTTGACGAAGGCAATGGCCGATCGCCACAGCAGCGATTCTTGTCCCTCCGCGTCTGCCAAACAGAGGCAGTCCGGATCCTGCCAGCGCAACTGGCCGACGAAGACATCTCCGGTATTGAGCTTAACCTCCAGGATTTCCCGATCCCGGATCACCTTCTGCAGGCGGCGCACGCTTGGGAGCCCAGTGTTGAACTCAGTCACGGCAGCCCTCTTGGCCAGCGAAAGGACAGCAAGCGCACTGCTCTCAGTATAGGGGATCCCTGCTGGCCCGCACCTTGGCTGGACAATCTCCATAGCCGGGATCCAAAAACACTCTTACCCCCTGACCTACTTTTTCTTTCGGCGGGTACTATGTAGGGGGGATGGCGCTTGGAAAAGACGGTAAGTCTTGTTGACCTGCCGTATTTTTTAAGCGAATCCACGGGTGGTCTCCCCGACAAAAGCCAGCACAATGGAGCTGGGGTGATACAAGGTGCGGGTGTTACCCCAGGGAGGGACGATCCAAGATTGGGATCCCTTCGAAGCTGGAATTTTGCCGCCGATTTGTCTTCAACCATCCAACCATCATCAGTGTAGGAGAGATTGTCATGGCAGTTGAGAAAGTGAACTCTTCTTCGAGCCTAGCCGAAGTGATTGACCGCATCTTGGACAAGGGGATCGTGGTCGATGCCTGGGTGCGGGTTTCTCTGGTGGGGATCGAGCTGTTGGCCATTGAGGCACGTGTCGTCGTGGCTTCGGTGGAGACCTACCTGAAGTACGCCGAGGCGGTGGGCCTGACGGCTACTGCTGCTGCTCCCGCTGTCCAAACCTCCTGAGGCCACTTCTCAGTTCCCACCAGGCCTCAGCCTTTGAGAGAAGCCTGGGTTTGTTACCAAAGCAGTCGGTAAGCGAGGCAGGGGTTCAAAAGAATCTCTGCCTCCTCCCCCCTCCAAGCAATGGTCTTGCCGTTGGAGGGGAAGGGAAACTGGCTACTGGTCAATACAGCAAAAACCGGCAGGGAGAGGGTGCTATGAGTTTGCAGGAGCAGTGGGCCGAAGCCCGCAGCCAGCGGGTGGCTCAAACTCAGAGTTTGTTAAGAAAGTCTCGGCAGCAGCGCCTAGAGCAGCACCGCGCGCTGATGGCCGAGCTGAGGCAACGTTGCCAGGAACGACAAGAAGCAATACGGCAGCAGAGGGAACAAACTCGTAGCCAACTGCGCAACCTGGAGCAGAGCCGGGCGGCGCAGCGGGTCTTGGACGAGCATTCTCGCCTGGAGGCTGTGGCCCAGCGGGCCAAAGCAGTGGCGGAGCTTCTTTCTCGCATGGCCCAAGAACGAGCCGCCCAATCGCAGGCCCAACAGCAGGAGCTGCGGACTTTTCGGACCGACTTGGCTGCGACGGTGGAGAGCCTGCTGAGCACCTGTGCCCAGGCGCGGCAGGCCATGGCCAACCAAACCCGACAAGTGCGGCAGGCGTTCTGTGCCGAATTGCGGCAGCGGGTACAAGCTTTGCAGCAACTGGCGCGGCAGGAGCTGGCTCAGATTGCTCAAGAACAGCGGGCAGAGGCCCAGGCTTTGCGGCAGGCTTTGGCGGCTTTCCGCAGGGCGTTGCACGAGCAGGTGTGGGGGAATGGGATCCCAGGGGATCGGCCCATTGTCCCAGATCTTGAGGAATCTGAAGAGGGTGATAAGCCGCCTGAGAGCTTGGTCAAAGCTGCAGCAACGGTTTCGACTGAGGTTACCCAACCAGAGCTTGGAGTTCCAGTCTCAGACGACACAGCCCCTCCTCCCCCTTCTGGGGCACCCCCTGAACCCTCCCCAGCTCCGCCTGCTTCGGCGCAGGAGGAAAGTTCGGATCGCATCCTGGCCTACGTCCGCAAGTATGTAGAGGCTTTGCAAGCGCAGGATCCTAACCTAACCTTGCTGCAGGTGATCGGGGATCGGGAGCGGGTGCGGGATCTGCTGGCCCGCGGTGCAGTGGATCTGGGGGTGGATCCCGCGGAAATCTTGGCCACCTTGCGGCGTATGGTGTCAGCGACGGTTGTGGTCTAAGCCCAGCGCAATCCCTAGGAGCGCAAGAAGACCGTTGCGGCTATAGTCAAGGCAGGAGCGTCACGGCAATTGAGAGTTGGGTATTGCTATGGCCACGGTTCTGCAGGCGCGTCCCCGCCACTTTGTGAGCACCCCCTACATTGAGCGGATTACCCGCCGCGCTTTGCGCTACCTGCAATCCGGTTTTGCGGTGCATCTGCGGGGGCCTTCGGGCACAGGCAAAACTACCCTAGCGATGCATTTGGCTAGCCTCCTAGGCCGCCCCATCATGCTGATCTATGGCGACGACCGCTTTGATTCCTCCGACCTCATCGGGGGCCGCACCGGCTTTACCCATCGGCGGGTGGTGGATAACTTCATCCATTCAGTGGTGAAGATAGAGGAAGATGTGCGGCAGCGCTGGGTAGATGCCCGCCTCACCTTGGCTTGCCGGGAGGGGTTTACCCTCATCTACGACGAGTTCAACCGCTCCCGCCCTGAGGCCAACAACGCCCTCCTGAGCGCTTTGGAAGAGAGGCTGCTGGTGTTGCCGCCAGATAGCAACCGCTCCGAATATCTGCGGGTACATCCCCAGTTCCGGGCCATCTTCACCTCTAACCCAGAGGAATACACCGGGGTTCACAAGGCCCAAGATGCGCTGCTGGATCGGATGATTACCATTGATATTGGGGAGCCGGACATCGAGACGGAAAAGGAGATCCTCATTTCCCGCATCGGCCTATCTGCTTCTGACGCGCTCAAGATTGTCCACCTTGTCCGTGCTTTCCGCCGCAAGCTGGATCTGACCCGCCAACCCAGCCTGCGCAGTTGTCTGATGATCGGGCGCATCGTCAAGGAGCACGAGCTGGCGGTGAGCAAAGAAAACACTGATTTTCGTGCCCTGTGTGCCGATGTGCTGTTGCCTAGGGCTGGCAATCGCTATGAAGAGGGATCCCAGGTGCTCAACCAACTCCTGGACCAACTGCCCGGCTAAGGGGCAGGCCCGCCTAAACACCTCTGCAGGCTTTGAAGGGGGATTGCTCTGTGCCCATTACCTCTCAACCTCTGGCCACTGCCACCCACGGCTCCTCATTGGCCGATGTCTTGGAACGGGTACTGGATAAGGGCATTGTTATCGCCGGGGATATCACGGTTTCCGTGGGCAATGTGGAGTTGCTCACTGTGCGCATTCGGCTGCTGATTTCCTCCGTAGACAAAGCCAAGGAGATTGGGATCAACTGGTGGGAAGCGGATCCCTACCTCCACAGCCAAGCCCGCGAGCTGCTGGAAACCAACCGCCAGTTGCTGCAGCGGGTCAGTGAGCTGGAAAAGCAACTGGCCCAAGGGGGGAAAGAAACGGAGTAATCCCAGGCTAGACTGGCTGCTGGGGTGGTTTAACCGGGGGAGGGGATGGCAGCAGGGATCAGCCTCGACCACAAGGGCTGGGGCCGCCTAAGGGAGTTGGAGTGGGCGGCAGGCCTAGTGCTGGCGCTGGCGATCTCCAGCCCAGCCTGGGGGCAAAACCCGCGTGCCATCAGCATTAGCGCCGATGTTCAGGAGGCCAACGCCAACACGGGGGTGTTTGTAGCCACTGGCAATGTTACCCTCAGCTTTCCTGCCGAGCGCCTCACTGCCCGTGCCCAAAAGGCAGTCTACTACAGCAAAGAGCAGCGGATTGAGCTGGAGGGCCGGGTCACCATCCGCCAAGGAGAAAATCAACTCCAGGCAGAGAAGGTCATCTACCACCTTGGAAAAGGGATCCTCCAGGCCGTCCCTTTACCCGGCCAGCAGGTAGAATCCATCTACGTGTTGCCGGAGCCTACTGCTAGTCCCTAGTTCTAGCGCCCACGAAAGGATTCGAACCTCCGACCCCTGGGACCGGAACCCAGTGCTCTAGTCCGCTGAGCTACGTGGGCAGTCGATAGCTCCTATCCTACCCTCCCCTTTTGCCTGCTTGCAAGTCCTGCAGAGGGGCAAAGCTGCGGCGGTGCTGAGGGCTTGGCCCCAACTGCTGCAGCGCCAGCCGGTGCTCCCGGGTGCCATAGCCGACGTTGGTGCGCCAGCCATAGCCGGGGTACTGGGAGTCCCAGCTCTGCATCAGAGCATCCCGCCAGACCTTGGCCACGATGGAGGCAGCAGCGATGGAGAGGCTGAGCTGATCCCCTTTCACTAGCGCTGTTTGCCGGGATCCCAGCTCGGCCAACGGCAGCCCATCCAGCAAGACGTGCTCCACTTCCCCCACCTGCGCCAGAGCTCGTTGCATGGCCAGCAGCGTAGCCCGGCGAATGTTGAGCCGGTCAATCTCGGCGGCAGAGGCACTGCCGATGCCCACAGCCAGGGCCACCCGGTAAATCCGCTCCGCCCAGTAAGCACGCTGCCGGGGGCTAAGTTGCTTGCAGTCCCTCACCCCTGCCAGCACCTCCGGATCCAGTTGGGGAGGCAGAATGACCGCCGCGGCAACCACAGGCCCGGCCAGGGCTCCCCGCCCCACTTCATCCACCCCCGCCACTCGCCGCAGCCCTCGTTGCCACAGGGATCCCTCCCACCTCAAGCTAGGCTTGGTTGCCTTGTCCATAAGTCACCAACCAGCTTGGCTAACTGCTGCGAGAGCGCCGTCGTCTGGAGGCTGCTGGCGATTGGTGAGAGGGGTCAATGACTACTTCTGGCGGCGCCCCTGTTGCTGCTGGCTCTGCTGTAGGCAGCCGTTCGGCCTGGGTAGCTTCCGGCCGAGGAGCAGGCTCTTGGGATGGCGGGGCCAACGCTTCCGCTAAAGGTGAAGGTGCACCGTTGGTGGGAGTTGGGCTAGGGGATCCCTCCACCGCTGCAGGGCCTGGCAAAACTACCCTAATCACCGTGTCTCGGCCCGCAGGCGGTGGCTGATCCAGAAGCAACAGGGGCGACAGCCCCAGCTCCGAATAGACCCGCTGCTGGAGAGGAGTCATTTCCACACTGAGGGTTTGCCGAGCTGGTCCACTTTCTGGAGACTCTGTCCCACTGGCATGGCCAGCCTCCTCCCCGCGGCTAGGGCGATGGAATTCTTTGCGCTTTTGCTCTGCTCCTTCTACCTCCCCCTCTTCGCGGGGCCGTTTGCGCACCAGCTCAACCCTGGGTTCCTCCGCCTCCAGTTGCTCTCCTGGACCCAGCCGGGAGCGGTCCAGGGAAGTACGACTATCCGCTGGCAACGCTCCATTGCTGCCCACCTGGAGGCGTGCCCGCTGGGGATCGACGCTCTGGGGGAGAATTGGGCCAGCACCCTCCTCTTCGCCCTCCTCGACCTCGCTAGGCAGCGTTACCGGTCGTCCAGTTTCGACAGTTAACAGCCGCCCTGGCTCGGATCCCGGCAGTCGGGCCAGGATCCCTAGCCCCTCACAGGTGGGGCAGGGGTGGCCAAAGATCTCGTAGAGGCTCTGCCCCTGCCGCTTACGGGTGAGTTCCACTAGCCCCAATTCCGACAGCTGAACCACCTGAGGGCGGGCCTTGTCATTGGCAAGGGCCTTGTTGAAGTGTTCCAGAACCAGCAGCTGATCCCGGCGGGAGTCCATGTCGATGAAATCCACCACGATCACCCCGGCGATGTTGCGCAGCCGCAGCTGACGGGCAATCTCGGTGGCAGCCTCGCAGTTGGTCCACAGCACCGTCTCGCGGGAGGTAGCTGACTGGGTGAAAGAGCCGGAGTTGACATCGATCACGGTCAGGGCCTCCGTGGGCTCAATGACGATGTAGCCTCCAGAAGGGAGATCCACCCGCGGCCGCAGGGCCTGGCGAATAACCGCATTGACCCGGAAGTACTCCAGGATGGGGGTAGGCTCGCGGTGAACCTCAACCACAACTCCCGGCGGCATTTTTCCTTTGTTCCAGCCTTGCAGATAGCTGCGCACCCGTTTTGCACCGGCCGCAGAGTCAGTAACGATGCGGTTGACATCGTCTGAATAAACGTCCCGCAGCACCCGTTGGATAAAATCTTCGTCCCGCCTGAGCAGGCCCGGCCCCCGTGCTGCCTGATACTGCTGCTGGATCTCTTCCCAGAGCTTTTTCAACTGCTCCAGGTCATCAATCATGGCCTCTTCGGATACTCCTTCGGCCTCCGTGCGTACCAACAGGCCCATCTGGGGAGGCTTAATCAAGATGGCCAGCGATTTCAGGCGATTGCGTTCTTCTCGGTCCTCAATGCGGCGGGACAGATACACCCCCTTCCCGTAAGGCCGCAACACCAAGTAACGCCCTGGAAGAGCTAGGTCGCCTGTAAGACGCGGCCCTTTGTTACCAGTGGGCTCTTTCATCACCTGCACCAGCACTTTTTGCTGCGGCAGGACCAGTTCGGAAATGGGAGCCTGGTTGCGTTTAAGACGCAGCGGGCCTAGGTCGCTGACGTGAATAAACCCGTTGCGTTCCCCAGAGCCGAGGTTGACAAAGGCGGCATCGATACTAGGTAGGACGTTCTCAATAATTCCAACGTAAATATCCCCTACCTGGTGGGTGCCACTGGCGATGATTAGCTCTTGGACTTGGTCTTCGGCAAAGACAGCGGCAATACGGTGCTGCTCAGCAATGACAATCTGCCTAGGCATTAATTTCCCTCCCCCCCCTAAGGCCTGCAGTTTTGGATTGAACCCTCGTCTTGGAGAGGGGGTGTTCTAGGATCCGCTCAAGTCTTCGAGGACAAAATTGACTCATCATCCAGCTGTCCATTACCCTAAGCTCTTGGCCAATGACGGACTTCCTGGTTTTGCACTCCAAAGACCTCAGCTTGTGCAGGATTGGCAGTAGGGGGAAAGGTACCCTAGCAGGAACCCGACAAGGGACACCCCTTGCCTGCAACTTGTCTGCAAGAAAGAGGCCCCTTCCCGAGGAAAAAGAAAAGCTGACCTAGCTCGAAGAGGCACACCTCTCTGGACGCCTGGACCCTGTGGCAGTTGTTCTGGGTACGGAGCTCAAGGGGTCTGCGTTTTGGGATCTAACCTAACTTTTGCCTGCTGCTCCTTTGGTCAGGGGTTGAGGCCTGGCAAGGGTTGCAGCAGTATTATAAGGCCTGCAGCATCCCTTAGCCTAGCCAGCCCTGCTGACCAAGAGGCCGCTACTTGCAGCCAACCCTTAGTTGGGCTCGGAGGTGCCGTTCTCCCACAGTAGTCGCAGCCGCTTGGCCGTCTGCAGGGTCCAGCGGGGCAAGCCCAGAGCCTCGGCCATCTGCAGCAGTTGAGGAGGCCGGAGGTAGGCACCGTCATTGCGGCAACTGCCGCGGTAGAAGAGGTGGGCGCTGCCATCAGGGGCCAAGCCCTGGAACTCTAGGTAGTAAAGCAGGGGACGGGCGTTGAAAAGAGATGCTTTGCCCGACTTGGAAGATTTCTCAATCCAAATTTCCCGAGCATCTAGGATCTGGCTGACCCAGGCGGGCCAATTGGCATTGGGCAACTCGCAGCTCACGCTTAGTTGATATTCAGCGGCATAGACAGCCTCAGTGGCCGAGGGATCCCGCAGGCCAATCTCCTGAATGGCCTGGATGGAGATTTCTGGTGGCAGTTGTTCGACAAGCAGGGCACGCAGCTCCTCAGCGGTGAAGGGCCCCTCTGGCCGCTGCAACAGCTCCAGGTCTAGGATCTCGCCGTAGCCTTCCTGGCCAACGGGCAGGGCGTTGGCGTTAGCCAGGCGAGGCAGGGGGTGGTAGCCGCCACTAAAAGCCAAGGGCAATCCTGCGCGCCGACAGGCTTGCTCCCACAGGCGCATGAGATCCAAGTGGCCTAGCCAGCGCAGGTCCCCCGTTTTGGCGTAGGTGATGCGGAAGCGCTGGGCAGGCGGCTCTGGCTCGAGAGGATCTGGGGTGGGGGCGGGCCGGCTTTGCAGCGGCGGAACGGGGGGAGGCGGGATGACGATGTTGTGGCCAAAGCTGGGGCCGCAGACGCCGCAGGCAGAGCACTTCTCAAAGGAGCAGTCTTCTACAGTCATCGCTTCCAGGGCGCGGCGGTAGTCTTTCTGCAGCCATTTTTTGTCGATGCCGGTGTCGATGTGATCCCAGGGTAGGGGATCCTCCAAGCCCAGCTCGCGGATGGGGAGATAGGCGCAGAGGGCAACCGGATCGGCGCTGGGATCTACGGCTTCGCCGCAGTAGGCCTTGACCCAGGCAGCGTAGGCCGTGTCGATGTTTTCCCACCAGGCATCCAGGCCAGCACCGGCCCGCCAGGCCCGCTCAATCATTTGTCCCAGGGAGCGATCCCCCTTGCCAATAAAGTCCTCCAGGATGCTAAAGCGGATGTCGGTGAAGTGGGCCTTGACCCCCCGCAGCCGCCGCAGTTCCTTCTGTAGCAGGGCCTGCTTGCGCTGCACGTCGGCATAGTCCACCCGGTGCCACTGGAAGGGCGTGTGGGGTTTGGGAACAAAGTTGGAAAGGGTAAGGGTAAACTCCACCCGCTTGCGGCCCAGGGCAGCACACTCCCGCTGCAGCATCTCGACAGTGCGGGCAATGCCAATGACATCGGCGTCGGTCTCGCCGGGCAGGCCAATCATGAAGTAGAGCTTAATTTTGTCCCAGCCCTCCTGGACGGCGGTGCGAATGCCGCGAATGAGGTCGGCGTCGCTCAGACCCTTGTTGATGATGTCCCGCAGCCGTTGCGTGCCCGCCTCTGGGGCAAAGGTCAGACCGGAGCGGCGGGATCCTTTCATGATGGCGGCAATTTGCTCATCAAAGCGATCCACCCGCTGGCTGGGCAGCGAGAGCGCAACGTGCTGGCCAAGGAGACGGTTGTGCAGCTCCACTCCCACCGCCGGCAGGGAAAGGTAGTCGGAGCAACTGAGAGAAGAAAGGGAAAACTCACTGTAGCCGGTTTTGCGCAGCCCCTGCACCACTGCCTCCACTACCGCTTCCGGCTCCACATCGCGGGCTGGACGGGTGAGCATGCCGGGTTGGCAGAAGCGACAGCCACGGGTACAGCCCCGCCGCACTTCCATCACCAGGCGGTCGTGCACCGTTGCCACCAGCGGCACTAGGCCAATGGAGTACTGCGGTTGGGGCAGCGCTACGCGGCGGCGAACACGCTCCGGCACACCGGCCACGATGGGCCGCGGTGGGATCCCCTCGTAAAACTGGGGTACATACACCCCCGGCACTTGGGCTAGCTCTAAAAGCACTTCCCGGCGGGGCTTGTGCAGGGATCCAGCCAGCACTTGGCCAATTTCGGGCAGCACCTCTTCCCCATCCCCGAAGACAAAGAAGTCAAAAAAGTCAGCAAAGGGCTCTGGGTTAGAGGTGGCGGTCGGCCCACCGGCAAAGATCAGGGGACACTCCTGCGGGGTGAAGGCTTGCCGTTCCCACCACTTGAGCGGGATCTCAGCCAGATCCAGCATCTCCAGGATGTTGGTGCCCCCCAGCTCGTAGGCTAGGCTGAAGCCGACAATATGGAAAGCGCGCAAGGGGCGACGCGATTCTACAGCAAACAGCGGGATCCGCAACTGCCGCATCCGGGCCGCCAAATCCCGGCCTGGCAAGTAGGCGCGGTCGCACAACTGGTCTGGCTGGGCGTTGAGGATGTTGTAGAGGATAATGTGGCCCAGGTTGGAGGCCCCCACCTCGTACAGCTCTGGGTAACTCAGCACCCAACGCACCCGCGCCGAGTCCCAGGGGCGGTGGACAGCACCAAATTCTTTCCCCAAGTAGCGGGCTGGCCGCTGAATTTCCGGCGTGAGCAGGCAATCCAGATCAATGGGGCCTAGGTCGGCTTCCGTGGCAGCTGCAGCAAGCATGGGGCTCCTAACCAGCAGCAAACACAGTTTCTAATCTGACTCTAGCCGAACTTGCCCAGCAGTCCAAAGCCGGGGTGGATGGGTCCGGGAGCCGCTGGCAGGCGGGTTGGGGTCAATCCTACTCTTTCTCCGCCTCGAAGGAGTACCCGGAAGCTACTGCCAAAGCTTCCAGGGAGCGCAGTCCTACGTAACGGCGGCCATTGATAATCCAGGTTGGATAGCTGGTGATCCCTGCCTTTGTACACTCCTCGAGCTGGGGCGTGCCGGGCCCGTTGGGCGAGCACTCCACATAGGGTACCTGGGCAAAGGCTGACCCAAACAGGGCCTTCTGCTCTTGACAGTGGGGGCACCAGTAGGCCCCATACATGGTGGCGCCAATCTTACGCAGGTGGGCCGCCAAGCCTGCCGCTAGAGGGCTAGGTGGAGGGGCCTGGTTAGCGTACACCCCAAGGGTGGCTACCAAGGTGAACAGGCCCACGAGAATGTAACCAACAGCCAGCTTGACCCCGTCCAGCCAGCGGTGGCCGAACACGGTAACGAGCCAAAGCCCCGCCACCAACCCGATTGCTGCAGTGCAGTATAGGCAGAATTGCCGCAGCACTGCCACCATGAGGTAAAGCATGTACATCTCAAAGACACTCATGGCGGAAACCAAGCCAAACAGAGCTGGCCACCGCCACCGCTTCACCCCTGGGAGTGTATCTGGCAGCACAGCCAGCGCCAAGACGGCGAGAAACCCCAGCAGTCCAAGAGCTGCTGTTGGGATCCCCAAAAACTCTGCCCACCGACTGGAGAGCACCAGGTTGCACCCCCCATCCCCTCTGCAGAAGGCAGCCGGCTGCTCCGTTAGCTTGGTGTAGGTAAGGTAGGCTGTCAACAGAACTCCTAAGCCGGACAAGAGGGCCAAAATTGGGCGAGCATGGCGCTGCAGCCAGGTTTCCTGCGGGGCCTTAAGATAGGAAGCCATAGAACCGTTACAGCAGCTTGACACCCCTGAATTATAGAGGAGCAGAATTGACCTCGTCCGTGGGATCCTGTATCGGCAGGCCAGCTAAGCGGCGCACTTGGGCGGCAAACCTATCCCCTAGCCGTAGGGATCCCAGCTTGGGATCAGAGAGAGGGCGGTCGCAGATCCCCCAGCGGCGGCGAAAGTAGCGGGCCAAGTCGGTTTCGGCCAAAGCCAGATAAACCGGGCGGCCATGGGGACAGGTGTGGGGGCTAGCAGTGCGCTGCCAGGCGTCCAGCAACTGCTGCATCTGCTCCAGGGTCAGGGGGGTCCCATTGCGCAAAGCGCCACGGCAGGCCAGCGTCACCTGAGCTGCCTCCAGGTCGGCACAACGGCTAAGTTCTAGAAGGGATCCCTGCACCTCGGCGGGATCTTCGGAGCAGAGAGCCAGCGGTAGGCGGCGCACTAGATACGCAGCGGGGCCAAAGGGTTCCGGCTCCAGCCCCAACTGCTCCAACTGCTCCACAGCTTGGGAAGACAACCCCTGCAGCATCACGGGTGTCTCAAGCTTCACTAGCTGCCAGTGCTTTTGGATCTCCTCGTAGCGCACTCGCTCGTGGGCCAGGTGTTGCTCCACCAGCCACAGCCCTTGGGGGTGCTCCGCTAGGATGTAGGTCTGGTGCAGCTGAGCCAACGCCTTCAGAGGCGGTAGGGAGGAACCCGCGGCAGAGGAAGCTGGGCTCTGGAGGGAGGGAGAAACCCTGTAGAGGGACTTGGCCTCGCTGGCGCGGAGGAGATGGAGGGAGCGGCGACTGGCCTGGACAGATCCCGCCCGCAGGAGATCCTGGAGGTACTGGCGCAATTGCTCCTCTCGCTTTTGCGGCTCCTGCAGATAAAGTTCGCTCTTAGCCGGATGGCGGTTCCAGTCCACCTGTTCAGGTGGCAGGCGCAGATGCACCACCACTACGGGATGGCGATGGCGGGGCAAGGTGTGCTGAAAGACGGACTGGATGAGCCGTTGCCACGCCGGCATCTGCACAAAGCGCCCGTTGACCGCCACCCGGATCCAATCGGGGCGAGGGCGATGCAGGCGATCCGGCAAGCCTAGCACTACTTCCCAGTCACTATCCCCCTCTTGAATGCGCCGGTAGCGTAGATCGGAAGGCTCCACTTGCGGCAACATTTGCAGGAGCAGATCCAGCAGAGATGGACCCGGCCAGAGACTGAGCAGCAATTGCCCTTCTTGGCACACCTGCCAACTCACCTCTGGATGCGCCAGGGCCGCGTTCTGGATCAAAGTTAGGAGCGAGCGCGTCTGGGGCAGGGGACAGCGGCGTAGGGGCCAGTTAGCAAACAAATCCGCCACCGTCACCACTGTCCCTAGAGCAGTGGCCGCTGGCTGCTTGGAGGTCAGCTCCCCCCGCTGGTCGTAGGTGGCGAGCCAGCCGTGAGCATCGGCAGCATGGCGAGTCTGAATGGTCAGGGATCCCAGGCGGGCTAGACTGTGCAGCGCTTCGCCGCGAAACCCCAGGCTACGCCCATCTAACTTGCTCGTGGTGTAGCGACGGGCCACCTGCTCCAACTCCGAACCTGGGATCCCTTGGCCGTTATCGGCTACCCGCACCTGCCAGCGGCTAGGCCAAAGATCTACCTGAATGCGGCTGGCCTGGGCATCGAGGGCGTTTTCTATCAATTCCCTGAGAGCTGCCTCCAGCGAGTCAATCACCTCTCCCGCTGCCATTTGGGCAACTCGCTCCGGACTGAGGGGCCGAATCCTGAGCATGGGAAAAGCTCCCTTGAGGAGTCCTCTTTCAGTATGTCCCGCCAAGGAACTCCTCCCCTCCCTCGGGGCAAAAGGAAAACCCCTGGCCGGGGCCAGGGGTGTAGAGGTCAACTGGGCTGGGTAGGTCTTAGCCACGAACAGCCGGCGCCACT
>NZ_JANSIU010000015.1:0-24333 GCF_047462275.1 Synechococcus sp. H70.2 | reverse complement strand
AGCAAAAAGCCTAAG
Organism: Synechococcus sp. H70.2; assembly: GCF_047462275.1. Lineage (NCBI taxonomy): Bacteria > Bacillati > Cyanobacteriota > Cyanophyceae > Synechococcales > Synechococcaceae > Synechococcus > Synechococcus sp. H70.2. The sequence goes on along the minus strand of NZ_JANSIU010000015.1, from coordinate 24,318 downwards.
TTTAAGCCAATCAAGCGGTATTCTGGCTGGACATATCCTAGCGCTACGGGGTGGAAGGTAAATACTCATGGTAAGCACGGCACCGTTACTCTCAGGGACTTGGGCATTACCCTGAGGATGCGAGGCAAAGCCAGTCGCGTTAGCGGGACGGAGTCCTTGGACTGGGGGAAGCCTACCACACTAACTATTGTCTACAAGCCAACTTTACGGCAGTGGTATGCTTCCTTCACTGTAGAGGTGGAAGTACCTCGGTCTAAGTTTGGTTCCCAATCAGACTTGAAGTATGAGTCCATCGTTGCCTACGATTTGGGTACCGAGACCGCCATAACCCTGTACGACGGGAGTGAGTTCTATGAGGTTGCTAATCCTCGGTTTAGGCAGAGGAGTGAGGAGAAAATTCGCAAGGTCGCCAAGCTCAAACGACGAAAGCGTGCACCCAGGAAGGGAGTGAAGGCTTCTAGGAGATGGAAGAAAATCAACCGGCTAGAGGCTAAGCTCAAAGCCAAAGTTGCCCGTCAGCGTAAAGACTGGCAACACAAGGTTACCTCAGAGATTGCCCGTCGTTATGACAAAGGACTCCGTCCCGCTAACGCGAGCGGGGTAACGGAAAAGCTCGACGTTAAGGGCATGACCCGTCAAGCTAAGGGTAAAGGGAAGAAGCGCAAGGCCGGACTAAACAAGTCTATTTTGTCGGTGGGGTTTGGGGCGTTGAACCAAATGCTGACCTACAAAATTGAGCAGAAAGGTGGTCTGGTCTTGTTTCTTCCCACGCAAACCCTTAAGCCGTCTCAGCGCTGTCCGTTCGCGTCAGCGGGACGGAGTCCTTAGTGCGGTGCTGTTCACAAGGAGTGGGCAGACCTGAGTAACCGTTACCATGTCTGCCCTGCCTGTGGTTTTGCGATAGAGAGGGACAGGGGGACGGTGATGGTTTTCTACAACGTTGCTACTAATCAGCAACCGGGGTTGGGAACCAGCCTCGTGAGTCTTGGATGCTTCAGCTCTACTTTACAGACCCGGTACACGGGATCCATGGAGCAACTGGGGCAGAGGAAGAGACAAAAATCTCGCCGTCAAGCGGATGGGGAAACCCCACCCGCCTACGCGGTGGGGTAGTTCATAAGCCTCTAAAACGCTACCATTGGCTGCAGCGCTAGGGATCCTCGGTGTACATCAGCGTCATCATTCCCACCTACAACCGCCTTCCCATCCTGCAGCAGTGTTTGCGGGCCTTGGCCCAACAGCAGCCTGGCCCCTACGACGGCTACGAGGTGGTGGTAGTGGATGACGGCTCCACCGATGGAACGGTGGAATGGCTGCGGAGCCAGCCCCCGGGCTTGCCGCCGCTGAAACTCTTGTGCCAAGAGCACCGTGGCCCTGCCGCCGCTCGCAACCTGGGGTTTCGCCATGCCCAGGGATCTATCATTGTCTTTATCGACAGTGACCTTGTGGTGGTGGATCACTTCCTGGCCGCCCATGCCCGGATGCTGCGGCAGCACGGCGTAACGGGCGATCCCAAGGCCCCGCAGGAGGCCAAAGTCTTTACCTACGGGCGGGTAATTAACACCTGCAACTTCCAGGATCCTCGCTCCGAGCCTTTCAAGCCCACTGACTTTTCCGCCGCTTTTTTTGCCACCGGCAATGTGGCTATCGCCCGCCACTGGCTGGAGCAGGCTTGTGAAACCCCCGCCGGCCCCTTTGACGAGCGGTTCCACCTCTACGGCTGGGAAGACCTGGAGCTGGGGGTACGGCTCAAGCGCCTGGGCTTGCGCTTGGTCAGGTGCCCCCAGGCCACCGGCTACCACTGGCACCCCCCCTTTGAGCTGCAGCAACTCCCGGCCCTCATTGAGCGGGAACGACAGCGGGGCCGCATGGGGATCCTTTTCTACCAAAAGCACCCCACCTGGGCGGTGCGGTTCATGATCCAGCTAACACCCCTGCACCAAATCCTCTGGGGCTTGCTGTCGCTAGGGGGTTGGTTGAACGAAAAGCGACTAGAACCCCTGCTGCGCTGGCTAATCCAGCGGGGGCGCTCTCAACTGGCCCTGGAGCTGTGTCGGGTTTTCTTCCTCAACTGGTACAACGTGCAAGCAGTTTATGCGGCCTACAGGCAGATAAAGCTGCGAAACAGCGGCACCCACTTTGCCTGAGCTACCAAGAGCGTCGGATAGGCCAGCTGGCCATAGTCCTTGCCCCCCCTCAAAGGCTGGCCGGGATCTGGGTCAGTAGGGCCAAGAGGCTCCCACACTGCGCCCGCCCCTTTGGCAATAGCCCACACTGCCGCCACATCCCAGATCTTCGGCGATCGCTCCACCGCCCCCAGAAGGCTGCCGCTAGCCACCGAGAGCAAGTTGTAGGCAGTACCCCCTAGCATGCGCGCCTTGCAGGGAAATTGCGGGCTAATCCAATGGCCGCTGCGGGAGCAAAAATTAAACAGTTGGTTGGGGCCGGGTGGAGCAAGGCTGGGGCGGATGGGTTGAGGACAAGCAGGATCCCGGTCGTGGCGGGCTAGGAAAGCCCCGGCTGGGGCATCCCCGGGAAACTGGGGCCAGTAGCCGTAAAAAGTCTGACGGATAGGCGGCAAATGGACACAGCCAAACACGGGCAGGCCCCAGTGCAACAACGCCAGCGAGCTACCCCAGATGGGGATCCCGTGGGCAAAATTGGTGGTGCCATCTAGGGGATCCACCACCCAGCACCACTCTTTCTCGGGGAAGATGTGGTTTGACTCCTCGCTCAAGTAGCCGTGATCTGGGTAGGCGGCGGCAATTGCCTCCTGAAAGGTTTGATCAGCCCAGTGGTCGGAAGCGGTCACTAAGCTGCCGTCTGCCTTTTCCCTGGAGCACACCTGGCCAAAGTCGGCCAAGAGCTGAGTTCCCACCCGTGCGGTTAGCTGGAGGGCAAACTCAGTTACCTCGCGCCAAAAGGGGGAGAAAGAAGGATCCATGCTCCAATCCTAGCGGCAGCCTAAGTCCAAGACCAGCGCCCAGCCGACTAGAATCGCTGATGAGTCGGCTGCAGCTGGCCTTCCTCCTCCATGAACCAGCAACTGATTGGACAACTCATCGGCAACCGCTACCGGCTACTCCGACACCTCAGCGAAGGGGGGTATGGCCATGTGTTCGAGGCAGTGGATACCCAGCTTGGCAACGAAGTGGTGGCTGTCAAGTTGCTGCGCCCGCCACCGCCGGGCATGGCGCCGGAGTACTACCAACACCTGCAGCAGCGCTTCCTGGCCGAGGCGAGGGTAAGCGCTCTCTTGGGGGAGCACCCCAACATTGTGCAGGTGCGCTCCTACGGCCTGTACCAAAACCAGCCCTACCTGGTGATGGAGTACCTCAACGCCAAACCCTACACTGGCCAGGGCTTGGACCAGGTGCTGGCGCAAGAGGGCCCTTTACCTCCTGAGCGAGTGGTGAACTTGGCTTTGCAAATTTGTTCAGCCTTGCACCATGCCCACAACTTCTACATGGATCTGGGCAAACACTCAATCTGCGGCGTGATCCACCGTGACATCAAGCCTAGCAACATCTTCGTGCAAAAAGGGCCCGATGGCAAAGAGCGGGTCAAGCTCCTGGACTTTGGCATTTCCAAGCTCCTGGGGGAGTCCTCCCGCGGCCTAACCCAAACAGGGTATTTTCTGGGCACGATGGCCTATGCTTCCCCAGAGCAAATGCGAGGGGAAAAACTGGATGCTCGCTCCGACATCTACTCCTTGGGGGTGGTGCTGTACGAGTTACTCACTGGCAAGCTTCCCTTCGAGCCTGCTACCGATACCTTGCAGGGCTGGTACCACGTCCACAACTTTCAACCGCCCCGTCCCCTTCGCGACCACCCGCTACCCTACCCTCTCCCCGAGGCGCTGGAAAAGGTGGTGCTCCGCTGCTTGGAGAAAGACCCTGCCCTTCGCCCGGCCACCGTGGAAGAGCTGGCCCAAGAGCTCCAGGCCGTCTACGGGAACAAGAGCCCGTCTCCCCAACAGGCTACTTCTAGCCTAGAGGCGGAGGAGGAAAAGCTGCGGCAAGCCGTGCGTTGGATTGAGGCAGGCGAGTACAAGAAGGCTGTCCACCTTCTCAACGACCTCATCCAGGGGGCTCCCAACGAAGCCCGCTACTATCTCTACCGCGGCCTGGCTCACCAGCGGCAGGGCCATTGGGGTCTTGCCCAGATGGACTATCAGGGGGTGCTGCGGCTGGAACCGGGCAATCCTGCGGCAGAACAGGGGCTACGCGAGGTCGAGCAACAGCTTGCTCAGGAACACCCCAAACCTCCCCTGCCTCCTGCAGCTTCACCTCAGCTGGGCAAAGGGCTGGCCTTGGCTTGGCTGTTGGCCAATGGGGCAGCGGCTGGCAGCGGCTACCTAGGGTTGGCGGCTTTGGCCCCGCTGCTGGTTACTTTGGGATCCCTCCAAGGGGTGGTGGTTGGAGCCGGCCTCGGCCTAATCATGGGACTGCTGCAGTGGGCAGTGTTGCGGCGACGAGTCTCCTGGCAGTGGGTGCTAGCGACGCTGCTGGCCACAGCTCTCGGTTGGCTGGCGGCGGATCTCCTCCCTCTGCAGGGGGGGAGGGCAATCCCCGTCTTTGATCCAAGCGATCCCTGGCTCCAGAGGGCCCTGCTAGCGATGGCCAATCCCTGGCGCGGCTTGTTGGTAGGTCTTGGCGTGGGTGGGCTGCAAGGGATCCTGCTGACTCGGCAGGGGAAAGTGGACTGGGCCTGGCTCTTGGCAGCAGGGGCAGAAGGGGGAGGAGCGGCTCTGCTTATGGGCCTGCTGTTGGCAAGCTCGGCTTGGAACCCCTGGGGGATGCTCCTTGCGGGTCTGCTGACCTCTACTCGCCCCCTTAGCGCCCTCGTGCTTTATTGGCAAGCGGATCGAGTGGGAAAGTAGGAAGAGAGTGCCAGTGCGCCTAACGACACGAGCCACCTACAGCATCAGAGCTTTGCTGGATCTGGCGATGCTGAGCAAGGGCCAGAGGGCGTCGGTGCGGGCTATTGCCGAGCGCCAGGGGATCCCGGCCCCCTACTTGGAAAAGCTGCTCATTGAGCTACGCCAAGCCGGTTTGGTTTGCTCCCAGCGAGGGGCCCAAGGGGGCTATCGGCTGGCACGGCCGCCGCGGCGAATCCCCATTAGCGCCATCTTGGCGGCGGTGGGAGAGTCTTGGGATCCCTCAAGAGCCCCTCAAGAAAGGGCCAGCGCGGCAGTAGACTGGGTAACAGTGGCCCTCTGGGAGCGGATTGCCCAGCGGGTGCAGCAAGTGTTGGAGGAAACCACGCTCGAAGATTTGTATTTCGATGCCCGCAGTTGGCAGGCAGCCCAAAACCAGGAGGGAAAGTTTGTCGTCTAAATAGCAGCAGGATGGAAGCCTGGCTGTTTTTCCCTGCTCAGCCAACTGCTCCTCTGGTGCTAGTGGCAGCTTTGGCCCTGGACTATCTGCTGGCGGATCCCTGGGGGTGGCCTCACCCCGTGCGGGTAATGGGGGCTGTTATTGCCTGGGGCCAAGGCTGCATTCTCCAGCACTGTTCAACTCCTCTAGCCCAGCGCTGGGGCGGGGCAATTCTTACCGTGGCGCTGCTGGCGGGCTCCTACGCAGCGGGCTGGGGTCTCATTGCCATTGCCCACACTCTCCACCCCTGGGCAGGGATCCTAATGCAGGCCATCCTGATGGCCAGTTGCTTGGGGGGGCGCAGCCTGCGCTTTGCTGCCTTGGAAGTGTTGGATCTCTTGGAAAAAGGGGATCTGGTGCAGGCCCGCCAACGCCTTAGCCGCTATGTAGGTCGGGATACAGAGCACCTGACGGAGCCAGAGATTTTGCGGGCGGTGATCGAGACAGTGGCGGAAAATACCCCTGATGGGGCGACGGCCCCCTTGTTCTATGCCTTTCTGGGGGGAGCACCCTTGGCGTTGGCTTACAAGGCCAGTAGTACACTGGACTCAATGGTGGGCTATCGCCATGCCCCCTTTACCTACCTGGGCACGGTGCCGGCCCGCTGCGAGGACGTGTTAACCTGGCTGCCCTGCCGGCTAACGGTACTGACGCTAGCGCTGCTGAGCGGGGATCCCTGGAGGTTTTGGCAGCGCTGTCGCCGCGACGGGCAGGCAGATCCCAGCCCCAATTCAGGGTGGAGCGAGGCAGCCTTTGCCTGGCGGCTGCAGATTCAGTTGGGAGGAACCAATCGCTACCGCGGCATTCCCAAGGTTAAGCCAAAGGTGGGGATCCCAGCTCGCCCTTTGAGCCGCCAGGTAGTGCAGGAGAGCCTGCAGCTACTGCGGCAGGTTCTGGGAGTGTGGAGTGGCTTAATGGTGAGTCTGGCCCTTCTCTGCCGGTTTTGAGGCTGCCAGCAGGTGGCGGCAAGGGGTAGTGTTCCCGCAGCCAGGCTTCTGCCTCAATAGGAGTGGTGAGCTCGCCATTGAGGGTAAGGTAGCGTAGGCAATCCAAAATCTCTTGAAACAGGGGGCCCGGCTTATAGCCCAGCCGGCGCAAATCGTGGCCGTTGAGGGGCGGCTTCACCCAGTGCCACTCCTGCAGGTAGCGCCAGATCAGCCGCCGCGCTGGCTTGTCGGCAAGCCCCGCCAACAGGATCACCTCCGGGATACGCAGCCGCTGCAGCAGCTGCACCACCTGGGCTGGGGAGAGGGATCCGCTTGCCAGTTGCGCTAGCAAGGCTTGGTAGGAGGGGAAATGGCTGAGGCGTTCGATGCCCGCTTGGGTGAGGTGGAGCTGGCTTGCCACCTGAGGCGCTTGGGGCAGGGCCAGAAGCAGAGCTTCCAGGCGCAGTTGCCAGATTTCCTGGGATCCCAACTCGGGGTAGCGGCGGCGGAAGTGATAGGCCCAGCGGCCAACCCGCTGCAGCCGCTGGCACAGGGAAGGCTCCCAGGTTAGATCGGGGTGAATGCAGCGCAGGGCTCCCCACGCCGAGAGCCGCTCAAAGGCCATGGGCCAGTCTTGGGAGCGGAGGATGTAGGCCAGCTCCTGCTTGAGGCGCTCCCCGCCAACGGCATCGTGGAGGCCGCTGGCTACAGCAGCGCGGATCCACTCTTCAGTGGTCGGATCCAGCGTAAAGCCCAGGTGCACAGCAAAGCGCACCGCCCGGTAGATGCGGGTGGGATCCTCAATGAAGCTGTTGGGGTGGAGAGCGCGGATGATCCCCTGCTGCAGATCCGCTTGCCCGCCGAAAAAATCCAGCAACTGACCCCGCTGGGGGCCGTTGAGGCGCAGGGCCAGGGCATTGATGGAAAAATCCCGCCGGTAGAGATCTTGCTGGATGGATCCCATGGCCACCTCAGGTGGCGAAGCCGGGTAGGGGTAAAACTCCGTGCGGGCACTGGCAATATCGACACAAAAGCCCCCTGGCCAGATCAGGGCTGCTGTTTGGAACTTGCCGTGGATCTCCAACCGCGCCTCGGGGAAGTGCTGCTTGAGGGCCTTCCCCAGGATCAACCCCCAGCCCGGCGGATCCGTACCATCGGCGGCCAAGGGGTAAGGCCCGTCCACCACCAAGTCCAGATCTAGCCGCTCCAGGCGAGAGGGAGGCTGCCGTCCCCACTGGTGCAGCAGTAGATCCCGCACCGCTCCCCCCACCAGATACAGCCGCAGACCCTTTTCGTCGGCAAGGCGGGCAGCTTCCTCTAGCAACTGGCGGTGCCGCGGCGAGAGAGCAGCAAAGGTGAGATCCAGAGGACAGGAGAAGGCAGGAACAGCTAGGCGAGGCGAGAGGGCCGGCAACTGGTGCAGGTGCCGCAACACGTCGGTGCGGGTTACGATCCCTACCAACTGGCCCTCCTGGAGCACCGGCAGCCGGCCAATGTCCCACTGCACCATCAGCCGCTGGATCTCCGCCAGCGGAGTGTCAGGGGAGAGGGTCTTGACATCCGTGGTCATGTAGCCCTTGACAGGGGCATGGCCAAAGCCGTGGTGCAGGGCAATGTCAATGTCCCGCCGTGAGATCACCCCCACCAGGCGGCCCTGGCCGTCCACCACCACCAGGCCAGAGTGGCCATAGCGCAGCAGCACCCGCTGCGCCTCCTGAATGGTAACCTCGGGCCGAATGGTGCGCACCGGTGAGGACATCAAATCCTTAGCCGTCACCGGCGGCGGGATCCGCTCTTTAACTGCCTGGCTAAGGTCGGCCAGCACCTGGGCTGGGTCGGGCAAGGGCTGGTCTGGGGAGGCTTTTAGGGTAGCTGCTGCCGCGCAGTCGTGGCCTCCGCCGCCGTAGCGGGCCATCACCTGACCCAGTTGGGCAAACTCCTGCCGCGCCCGTCCAATGAGGCTGAGCCGCTCCCCCTGCCGCGCCACCAAGAGCAGCACATCCACCCCTGTCAGCTCCATCAGCCGCATCACCAGGCCGGCCAAGCCGGGCACAAACTCCGGCAGCTCTAGGAGCCATGTTCCCAGGCGGTACTCCCCCACCTCCTCCACCTGCATCTGGGCCAACCCCTGACTCAGCAGCTCCTGCATCAAGGGGGTAAGGCCATCCCCCAAGAAGCGCCGCAACAACACCAGGTTTACCCCCTGCTGCAACAGCCAGGTGAGGGCCGCAGCGTCGCGGGCCGTGGTTTCCGGGAAGGTCAGGGATCCCGTGTCCATGTGGATGCCCAAAGCCAGGGCCAGCCGCTCAAAGGGGCTGAGGCGGATCCCAGCCGCCTGTAGCCGCTCCACTAGGAGGGTACAGGTGGATCCCACGGCCTCAATGTGAGCGCTAACTTGCTGCTGGGGCCACAGCTCCTCCAGCGGGGTAGCCGGCAGGTGGTGGTCAAAGATCTCAATCTTCGCCCCAGGAACGCCCAGCCAGGCAGCAGCCTTACCGAGGCGATCCGGGTCGTAACAATCCACCAGAATCCAGCGCTGGACCTGCTGGGGATCCACCGAGCGCAGCTCGATGAGGGGAAACTCGTCCCGGTAGAGGGCCAAGAACTCCTGCACCCCTGGCAGGGATCCGCCGGTCAAGGCAATACGAGCACCCGGATAGAGCCGAGCTGCGCCCACCGCCGCCCCCAGGGTGTCAAAATCTGCCGCTTGATGACACAGGATAAGATTCATGCTACAAGCCCGCCCTCTCCCTCCCTCCTGATCGAAGCCAAACTCTGGCTATAGGGATCGAGGGAAAGCGCTGCTGCAAGTCCTAGAGCGTGGTTAGTTCCTTTTCTTTCTCTGCCAGCAGCTCGTCAATCTTCTTGACATAGCGGTCGGTCAATTTTTGGATCTCTTCTTGGCGACTCTTGGACTCGTCTTCGGAGATCTCGCCGTTTTTCTCCTGCTTGCGCACCGCGTCAATGGCGTCGCGGCGAATGTTGCGAATAGAAACCCGGCCCTCTTCGGCCAGCTTGGCCACCTGTTTGCTTAGCTCCTTGCGCCGCTCTTCCGTTAGCGGGGGGAGAGTGAGGCGTATCACCTTGCCGTCGTTGCTAGGCGTCAGGCCCAGGTCAGAGGCAAGGATGGCCCGCTCAATTGCCGCCAGGGTCGAGGGATCAAAAGGCTGGATCAAGAGAGTGCTGGCATCTGGAGTGGTAATGCTGGCTAGCGCCTTCAGGGGAGTGGGAACGCCGTAGTACTCTACTTGAACGCGATCCAGCAGGCTGGCATTGGCCCGCCCGGTGCGCACCGTGTTAAAGGAGCGCTGGGTGGCCTGCACTGCTTTGTTCATCAACTCCTCGATCTCAGCTAGCTCCACGGCCCTTTCCTCGCTCTCAAGACGGTTGGCAAAGGCTCAGGCGCTAGTGGCACAAAACCTAGCGCCAGCCTGAGTTTAATTCTATCCCTTTCTAGAGGCCATTCCTTGTCCTGGCAGCTGACTCAATTGCAGTCCCATAGAATGGCCATAACCTCCTTGTCTTGACCAATGTCCGGGATCCCTTCCGCTCTTTGCTCGCTGAGGCTGGGGCTTGAGCAGGTCAACCTCTCGGCTTCGGCTCTATCGCTATTGGACTACTGCCCCCGCTTGTTTTGCTACGTGTACCTAGAGCGGCTCCTCTGGCCTGCAGCCAATGCCTTTGAGCACGAAGCAGAACAACGGCGAGGGCAGCAGTTCCACCGCCTGGTGGAGTGGTACAGCCGCGGGCGGCAGGTGGAGCCGCGCTTGTCTGGTTTGGACGAGACAGTACGCCAGTGGTGGCAGGTGTTCTTGGCCAGTCCTCATGCCCATCCGCAGGGGCGGGTGTTGGCCGAATTGCCCCTCTGGCAGCGCATAGAGGGGTTTAACCTCACTGCCCGCCTGGATCGGCTGGTGATTGCCCCGGGATCCCTGCAGATTGTGGATTGGAAGACGGAGCGGCAGCGCCCCCCCGACGAACAGTTGGCCCAGGACTGGCAGGTGCGCCTCTACCCGCTGCTGCTGTGTGGGGTGGCCGATCAACTGCCCCTGGAAGTCCCCTTCCAGCCGGAGCAGGTGCAACTGACCTTTTGGTATGTGCAACACCCGCAGCAGCCTTTTCAGCTGCGCTACAGCGCCGCCGCCTACAAGCGGGATCTGGCCCACCTCAAAGCCACCCTGGCCCGTCTGCGGCAACTGGAGGCGCAGGACTTTCCCGGGATCCCCTACGGTGAACGCTGTGCCAGTTGTCTGTTTTGCTCCCGCTGCCACGGGCTCATGCCGCAAGGGATCCCTGCCCAGGACCTCACCGATTGGGTCTGGGGGGCCCAGGAGCAAGCAGGGGAAGAAACGCCGGAGGCGGAATGGCTGTAGGGCGCCCGCCTGCCCACCCCCCTGCACCGCAAACCTGCATACTGGGTTAAGGGTAGTGCAAGGCTGTTAACGGCGATGGCAGGCATCAGTGCTGGCCTTTCCCAGAATCCTGACTGGGATGTGGAGCTCAAGGGGATTCGCAAGCGCTTTGGCAACTTCGTGGCTCTCGATGGCATCACCTTGCAGATTCGGCGAGGCGAGTTTTTTGGCCTATTGGGCCCCTCTGGCTGCGGCAAGACCACTTTGCTACGCATCATCGCTGGCCTGGAAATGGCCGATGCTGGCGAGGTAGTGATCCGCGGGCGCCCCGTAAGCCACCTGCCCGCCCACAAGCGCAATGTCAACACCGTGTTTCAGAGCTATGCCCTTTTTCCCTTTATGACGGTGGAGGAAAACGTTGCCTTCGGCCTGCGCATGCGGGGGGTGCGAGGGGAGGCCCTGCACAAGCGGGTGGCCGCTGCCCTGGAATTGGTGGAGATCGGGGATCTGGCCAAGCGCAAGCCCCAGGAACTCTCCGGGGGGCAGCAGCAGCGGGTGGCCCTGGCCCGCGCCTTGGTCAATGAGCCGGAGGTGCTGCTATTGGATGAGCCGCTCTCGGCGTTGGATGCTAAGTTGCGCAAGCAGCTTCAGGTGCAGTTGTGCGAATTGCAGCGCCGCCTGGGCATGACGTTTATTTTCGTTACCCACGACCAGGAGGAGGCCTTGGTCACCAGCGACCGGGTGGCGGTGATGCGGGCCGGACGCATTGAGCAAGTCGGCCCCATTGACGAGGTGTACGAGCGGCCGGCAACGGCCTTTGTGGCGGACTTTCTGGGAGCCAGCAACCTTATCCAAGGGATCGCCTGTGGCACGGACTGTGTCGATACCCCCCTGGGCAAACTCAAGGTCCTGGGGGTCACGGCCAGCCGGGAACCGGTACAGTTGGTCATTCGCCCGGAAAAGATCCGCCTTTCCCGGAAGGGCTGGGATCCTCTGTTGCCCAACCAGGTGCCTGTGCGAGTGGAAAACCTCATCTACACCGGAGCAGAAAACCACTACCTGTTGCGGACGGTCAGCGGCCAGCAGCTCAAAGCCATCACCCTCAACGCTGACATCGAAGACTTGGATTTTGCCATCGGGGAGAGCCTGGTGGCCCATCTCCCTCCCAAGAACTTGGTGCGGCTGCGGCCAGATCCCGGCCAGGAGGAGCTGCGATGCTAGAGCAACCCGCTGCTCCCAAAGAGGGGCTCCGAATCCGCGCTGGGGAGCTGCTCACCCCCTGGCAGGAGTTGCTGCACAGCCTGATCTTTGCCGGGCCGGGGGTGCTGTGGGTGGTGGTGTTTTTGGTGCTGCCGGGACTGCTGCTCTTGGCCTGCAGCTTTCTCAGCCGCGGCGAGTTTGGCCAGATAGGCCTGCCCCTGACGCTGGCCAACTACCTGCGCATTCTCGGCTATGGCCCCCTGGGCTGGACGCCCATCTACTGGCAGATCCTGGGTCGCAGCCTGGTGGTGGCGGCCGTCACCACCTTCTTTTGTGTGCTCCTGGCCTATCCCCTGGCTTTCTTTATTGCCGCCCACCCGCCCCGGCAGCGGGATCTCCTGCTGACCCTGGTGGTGGTGCCCTTTTGGATTAACCTCGTGATTCGCACCTACGCCTGGATGGTGGTGTTGGCGCCAGAAGGGTGGCTGGCCCGCCTGGCCGCCTGGCTGGGCTGGATCCCACCGCAGACAGCTCTCTACCCCAGTTGGCTGGCCGTGTACCTGGGCATGGTCTACACCTTTTTGCCCTACATGGTCTTGCCCCTCTACACCGCAGTGGAGCGCATTGACTGGCGCCTGGCGGAGGCAGCCCGGGATCTCTACGCCAACGACTGGCAGGTCTTCCTGTGGGTGCTTTTTCCCCAAACGCTGCCGGGCTTGGCGACGGGCTTGATTTTGGTGGCCATCCCAGCGCTGGGTATGTTCGTGGTACCGGACTTGCTGGGGGGCAGCAAGACCCTGTTAATTGGCAATGTCATCCAGATGCAGTTTGGCGCCAGCCTGGACTACCCCTTTGGAGCGGCCCTTAGCTTTTTGGTTACCGGGCTGAGTCTGGGGTTAATCTACGCCTACAGCCGCTATGCTGGCAGCCGCGGCCTCAAAGACCTGCTCTGAATCGTTGCGAGCTCCAAGGGATTGCCCAAGTGCCCTGCGCCGCTTGCTGGCAAGCTCTGCTAGGTTGAGATACTGGCGTTGCACTAGTAAGGATCCCTTGACCCAAACGCTCTCTTCTCGACCTCAGGCTACAGCCACTCCCGCTTCTCCCTCTTCTGTTTGGGATGTCATTGTCATCGGCGCTGGGATCGGCGGGCTGGTGGCGGCCACCCAGTTGGCGGCCAAAGGCTACCAGGTGTTGGTGCTGGAAAAATACCTCATCCCTGGTGGCAGCGCTGGCTACTTTGAGCGCCCGGATCCCAACGGCAACGGGATCTACCGCTTTGATGTCGGGGCTTCCATGATCTTTGGCCTGGGCACTCAAGGTACCACCAACTTGCTCACCCGCGCCCTGGCTGCTGTGGGCCAGTCTTTGGAATCCATCCCCGACCCGGTGCAGATTGCCTACCACCTGCCCCAGGGGCTTAGCCCGCGTGTGCACCGGGACTACGAGCAGTTTTTGCAGGAGCTAGCCAGCTATTTCCCTCAAGAAGCGGGCAGCATCCGCCGCTTCTACGACAGCTTCTGGCCTATCTTCAACAGCCTCAACGCCATGGAGCTCCTCTCTTTGGAGGAGTGGGGCTATCTCTGGCGCTCTTTTGTCGGTAACCCCCGCGCCTGCCTGACCTTGGCCCGCTACTTGCCGGTGAATGTGGGCCAGGTGGCGCGGCGCTACCTCCGCAATCCGGCGCTGCGGCGCTTTGTGGATATGGAGTGCTACTGCTGGTCGGTGGTGCCGGCAGATCGCACGCCCATGATCAACGCCGGCATGGTGTTTTGTGATCGCCACTACGGCGGCGTCAACTACCCCAAGGGAGGGGTGGGGCAGATTGCCCAGAAGTTGGCCCAAGGCCTAGAGGCCTGTGGGGGGCAAATCCGCTACGGGGCGCCGGTGCGGCGGATTTTGGAAGAACGGGGCCGCGCCGTGGGCGTTGAGCTCTCCAGGGGGGAAAAGCTCTTTGCCCGCAAGATCATCTCCAATGCCACCCGCTGGGATACCTTTGAGCGCCTCTGGCCGGGATCCCTGCCGGCGGCGGAGCGGCACTGGCAGGGCCGCTATCAGCAATCCTCCAGTTTCTTAAGCTTGCACCTGGGGGTGCGGGCTGAGGCTCTGGCTGGCGAGCGCTACTGTCACCACATTCTTCTAGAAGATTGGCAAGACCTGGAGGCGGAGCAGGGCACGATCTTCGTCTCCATCCCCACCCTCTTGGATCCGGAGCTGGCCCCGCCGGGCCGCCACATCGTCCACGCTTTTACCCCCAGTTGGATGCAGACCTGGCAGGGCTTAGGCCCGGAGCAGTACCGGCAGCAAAAACAAGCGGCAGCCAAACGCCTTATCCGCCGCCTGGAGGCCCTCTGGCCAGAGCTGGGATCCCACATTGAGCTGCTGGAGGTGGGCACTCCCCGCACCCACCGCCGCTTCTTGGGCCGTGTTAACGGCACCTACGGCCCCATCCCTCGCGGCACTCCCTGGGGCCTCTTGGGCATGCCCTTCAACCGCACCGCCATTCCCAACCTCTACTGCGTGGGCGATAGCACCTTCCCCGGTCAAGGCCTCAACGCCGTCGCCTTCTCCGGGTTTGCCTGCGCCCACCGGGTAGCTGTAGACCTTTCCAATTCCTAGGGATCCCTCCAAGAAGTAGCCCCCGCCAACGCGGGGGCTTTTGTTTGTTGCTCTTAGTTTCCACTCTCTAGGGATCCCCCCGAAGGGGGAACTTGTTTATATTGGCCCACCCGGTGAAAAAGCAAAAGCAACGTTTCCAATTTCTAGGGATCCCCCCGAAGGGGGAACAAGGGGAGGACTGTGACGGTGGGTATGGACGTCACGGTGTTTCCAATTTCTAGGGATCCCCCCGAAGGGGGAACAACTGGACCCAATTCGTCAACGGCACCCTGCGTTCGGAGTTTCCAATTTCTAGGGATCCCCCCGAAGGGGGAACCCCGAGCGGAAACAGCCCTACGCTAGTCAATCTTCACGTTTCCAATTTCTAGGGATCCCCCCGAAGGGGGAACGAAAAGCAACCGGTAGAGAAGCCGGGGGTTTCTTACAGTTTCCAATTTCTAGGGATCCCCCCGAAGGGGGAACGTGATAGCTGCGATCTGACTCTCTGAACCCGAGGGGCGGGGGTGTTTCCAATTTCTAGGGATCCCCCCGAAGGGGGAACCTCCGTGGTGCACCCGAGAGGGATAAGCTGCGCTTCGTATACTTGTTTCCAATTTCTAGGGATCCCCCCGAAGGGGGAACATGAGAGTGGTCAAGCGGTTAATCCGCGAGAGGGGAGTGTTTCCAATTTCTAGGGATCCCCCCGAAGGGGGAACGACGGCCGCAAGGTCCTCCTGTCGCGGGCGCCGATGAGTTTCCAATTTCTAGGGATCCCCCCGAAGGGGGAACTCCTAAAGCTTCCGAGCAAGGATACTTGGAAAGAACTACCCATGTTTCCAATTTCTAGGGATCCCCCCGAAGGGGGAACCCCCGGCCCCGGCCGCGAAGAAAGCCTCTAGCCGCCGCTAGTTTCCAATTTCTAGGGATCCCCCCGAAGGGGGAACACCGGGTTGCCCAGTGGGTCAAG
The DNA here is from genome assembly GCF_047462275.1 of Synechococcus sp. H70.2. Lineage (NCBI taxonomy): Bacteria > Bacillati > Cyanobacteriota > Cyanophyceae > Synechococcales > Synechococcaceae > Synechococcus > Synechococcus sp. H70.2. The sequence goes on along the minus strand of NZ_JANSIU010000015.1, from coordinate 8,900 downwards.
ACCGGCAAGATGAAGCGTTTCCAATTTCTAGGGATCCCCCCGAAGGGGAACCAGCCGGAGGACGTAGACTACATCTGGCCCGCAATGGTTTCCAATTTCTAGGGATCCCCCCGAAGGGGAACCAATCGCAGGCAGAGGGAGGAATTAGCAGCGATTTTATTTTGTTTCCAATTTCTAGGGATCCCCCCGAAGGGGAACCTCTACCCCTATTAAACCCAAGCGGGGCGAGGAATGCAAGACCCATTTGCGAGGGGGTCGGTCGAAGACGGCAAAAAAGGGCCTGGAAGAGGGGGGGCAAGAGGCCTGAAAGCCTTGTGGCGCAAGGCATCGAGCGGGTCAACGAAAGAATCGGCCTTTGCGGGATTTGGCGAGGCGCTCGCAGAGCCGCTGATACCGTTTTTGTGTGCTTTTGACAACATGAGCCTCAGGGGGCTGAAGCGCCTATAGTGGGGGAAGATCTCCAGCTTCCCTCGTTGTCGATGTCGGATCTCACCCCCACGGATAAGCTCCTGGCCGGGATCCAGGCCCAGCAGGCTGGCGACTTGCAAACTGCAGAAGCCATCTACTTAGAAATTCTGGCGGAGTTTCCGGATCAAGCCGACGCTCTCCATCTGCTGGGGACGGTGGCTCATGCCAGGGGAGAGGGGGAATGGGCGGCTGCTTTGATTGCCGAGGCCATTGCGCTCGATCCCCGCGTAGCCCTCTATCATCACAACCTGGGTGTTGTCTATGAATCTTTGGGGCAACTGGAAAAGGCGCTATCTTGCTATCGGCAGAGCCTGAGCCTCAATCCCAAGGCTTACCTTTCTGCTTTGCAAGCCGGCAAGATTCTTGTTAACCTACGCCGCCATCAAGAGGCGATCCCTTTGCTTAGCTCCTTGTTAGAAAATCCAGATCCAGCAGCAGGGATCCCTTGGGCTGAGGTGCATTTTTATCTGGGAATAGCCCATCGCGAGCAAGGGGAACACAGCGCGGCTCTGGCTCACCTGGAAAAGGCGTGGACTTTGGATCCCAATTTGGTGGTAGCTCGCTGGCTTTACCATCTCTATTTGCCCGCCCTCTATCAGGATGAGGAAGAGCTGCATAGATTTCGCTCTCGCTTTGTAGAACACCTGGATCGCCTCATTGAGGAGACGCCCTTGGACACCCAAGAGCAGCGGCGGCTTGCCTTTTTAGGGTCAAGCTGGGGAACACCCCACCATCTGCAGTACCAGGGCTGCGACGACCTGGAGCTGCAGAAAAAATACGCTCAGTTTGTGCAGCGCATCGTGAAATCTTGCTACCCCAATTGGCACTGTCTTCCCCGGCAGGCTCGGCCAGGGGATCCCATTCGCGTTGGCTTTGTCTCGGCCTCGATGCGCGCTTGCTCCTACAGCCGTCTTTCTTTAGGGTGGGTGAAGTATTTAAAGGCGAGCTCCCAGTGGCCTTTTCTGGTGTTTGCCTACCATTTGGATCCTAGAACCGACTTCATGACAGAGCAATATCGCCAGTATGCGGATGTATTTCGCCACATTCCCACTGGCTTTGAAGATGCTGCCCGCCAAATTTTGCAGGATCAGCTCGATGTTTTGGTGTATCTGGAAATTGGCCTTTCTCCCCTAATTTTGCAACTGGCATCTCTGCGGCTAGCCCCAGTGCAATGCTCCACCTGGGCCCATCCTGTAACTTCTGGACTTTCAACCATTGACTACTTTCTCTCCAGCGACCTGATGGAGCCCGAAGATGGGCAGGCTCACTACAGCGAAACCCTAGTTCGGCTGCCCCGCCTGGGTACTTGTTTTGAAAAGCCGATTTTGCCTCGCCAGAGGCGTTACCGCCAGGACTTTGGCCTGCGCCAAGACGCGGTAGTTTATCTTACCTGTCAATACCTGGGCAAGTATCTGCCCCAATATGACTATCTTTTTGCCGCCATTGCCCAGCGAGTGCCCAACGCCCAATTTGTCTTCTTGGCGTTGCCCAATGCTGCCATTGCCCAACACTTTTGGCAGCGTCTTTCCCGAACTTTCTCCGCCTATGGCCTTTCTGCAGAAGACCACTGCTTGATCTTGCCCCAACTGGATCATCAAGACTACTTGGATCTCAACCGCTGCGCCGACATTATGCTGGATTCCTACGGCTGGTCGGGCGGGATCACCACCCTGGAAGCTGTTGCTGCCGGCTTGCCTGTAGTGACCTGCCCTGGCCGGTTCCTGCGGGGCCGCCACACCTATGCCATCCTCAAAAGGATGGGCCTTGATCTCTTAATTGCCCGAGACCTTCAGCGCTACGAAGAGTTGGCCGTCCAACTGGGAACGGATCCCCAATTTCGGCAGCACATCTCCCAGCAGATCCAACAGCGCCGCGACCTGCTCTTTGAGGATCGAGACTGTGTGGCAGCCCTGGCCCATTTCTTGCACCAGGCTGTCTCCCAGAAGCTGGCATGTCATACTCTCCCTATAGAAGCCTCCTAGCCCTCCACAGCAAACAGTTTGGTAGAGTGGTACAGCTCCTCCAGGGATCGTGGCGGAATGGTAGACGCTACGGACTTAAAATCCGTTGTTCTTCAAGAACGTGAGGGTTCGAGTCCCTCCGATCCCATAGATTCAACGCAGCCCTGTCTGCTCAAGCAGGTTCAGCAAATCCGGGATCGGCACCCAGGCATCCTCCCGATCCAACTCTGGGCTAGCCAGCAGGGCCACCAGGGCCGGGCTGCAGACTGACGCCAGCAGGGGGAAATAGCTCAGCCCCGCCACCTGGGCAAGGCTCCAGAAGTAGGGGAGCACGGCATTGCGGGGGAAGATCTCAACTACAAGAGTCCCAGGTTGACAAAAGGCAAGGTTGGTCAGGCCCGCTCCGTGGATGCCAATGACTGCTTCTGCTGTTTGCATCAAGGCTATTTGCTCGGCTAGAGAAAGGGCTTCCAGTTGCACGGGCACAAATCCCCAGGGGCGCAAAGCCTCGAGAACCTCTGCCTCGTTGATGACCCGCCGCCAGCGGGCAGCCCGACGACTAATGTAGATCCTGTAGATCCGCCGCGGTAGCCCCGCCGCCTGCCCCAGAGGAGCCAGTTGCTGCAGCACTTTCCAGCCCCTGGGGGTTAGACACCCCACCGGCCCCGCCAGCGAGGGCACAATCAGGTTCTGCGCTTGCAGATGGGATCCCCCCGCCTGCTCAAAGCTAAGGAGGCGCTCTGGTGGGATCCCCAAGGCAGCTAAGCTTTGCACCTGAAAGGGCTTGCCCTGGTAGCCGTGAACCAAGAGGGGGATGTCCTTTTCGAGGACGCCGGAGCGGCGTAGGAGATCGAGGGCGGGCAGGATGTCCACCATCCAATGGAAGTAGTTGACCGCCCCCAGGGGCAAGAGGGCAACAGAGCCCTCCAGCAAAATTGGCGGCCCCAGGTGGGGTAGGTCCAAGACGGGGTGGTGCTCCAGGTGCTCTGGCTTCCAGTCCCAGTCGAGAAACTCCGGCGGCGGCAAGCTGGGGGAGACATCGCCCAGCAACTCACCCCTACGGGTAAGCACGGCGCTGGCAAAGCTGGCGTAGAGGTGGCGGGGATAGTGGCCCACGTGCACGGATCCCTGCGGAATCTGGGCGACAAAGGTCTCGGCCAAGGGGATCCGCTGCGAGCGCAGCTTTTGCCCAATGGCAGGGTCAGCCGTAGGAGGAGCTTGGAGACAGAGAACCCCTTCTGGATCCAGCACCTGGTAGCTGCCCTCGCCGGTGGCCTGGTGCCACTGCCGGGTGGTGAGGTAACCCTGGCTGGGCACTGGCAGGGGGTTGCCAGCACTGGGCGGTGGGCTCTGGCAGGCTGGGGAAGGAAGGGCTGCCTGCGCAGGGAGCCAGCGCTGCTGCCAGGCGCGGTACCGCTCCTGCCAAAGGCTGCCCGGGGATCCCTGTAGGGCCTGCTCCAGCTCCAGCCGCAGCCGACTGTCTCTGCCGCTGCCCTCACACCAGGCCTGTAGCCACTCCCGCTCGGCAGCCAGCGCCTGCCGGAACTTCTCCCAAGCCCCCTGCGGGTCATTCCGCCGCACCTGAGCCTCTACCCAGTAGCTGTAGAGCTCTGCTGTCTGGGTGCCCCGCGCCGCTGCCTCCTGAAAGCAGGCCACCGCCTGCTCCAGCTCCCCCAGATCCAGCCAAGCCAGGCCCATCTGCACCCAGGGATCCCCCCACTCTGGCCTTAGCCTCGCTGCCTCCTGGAGAGGGGAGAGGGCCTCCCGCAACCGGCCCAGCTTGAGCAGGGCCAGGCCCCAGCGCCAAAAGCTCTCCGTGGCTGTTGGATCCCGGCGGCAGGCCTCTTCAAACCACTCTGCTGCTTCTAGCCACAGTCGGCTGCGCTCCTGGACTAGGCCAAGGCGATGGGCCGCCAACGCCGCCTCTGGGGCAGCGCCACTTTCTAGCAACTGCCGATACAAAGCCGCCGCCTGCGGCCACTGCCCCCTTTCCCACAGCCCCTCAGCCAGCTCCTGCAGTCCCCTTGCCCAGCAGCGGGTAGCCTCAGCTTCGGCCACCCCTTCGGCCCCTAGGAGGGCCAGACCCTCCTGCCAGGCAAGCTGCGCCTCTAGCTCCCGCCCCAGGAGTAGGTAAGCAGCTCCCAAGCCCCAGTACAGTTCTGGCCGTTGGGATCCCTGCTCCAGCTGCTGCTGCAGCTCTTGGGCAACCAACTCGTAACAGCCCTGCTCCCAACTTGTCCGGAGAGGGTTGGGGAGCTGGGCAAGCGGGTTAGAGGCCATGGTTTTCAACAAGAAGGGGGCTGAGAACAAGTGTTACAAACTGCAACAACCTCCCCCCTCTTGGCGCATCCCCCTAGTATTCTAGGCTTGGCTTCCTCCTCAGGGATCCGGCGTCCATTCCTCCCCAGCTCCGAGAGGAACGTGGGACCGGTCTAGTTGAGTCCAGGGGTCAGCCCTTGTCCTATGATGGCATCGTCCCTGGCCCTTGTTGGCAGTTTTTCAATAAACGGAGTTTAAGAGACCGATGGGTATCAACGCATCCGGCGGCGCAGTCGTCTCCAGTCCGCGTCTTTACCAAACCCTGCCCCTCTCGACCATCTCCCAGGCGGAGCAACAGGATCGCTACCTGTCGCGCACCGAGCTGGACCGCCTCGAGGACTTTTTCTCCACTGGCCTAAAACGGCTAGAGATTGCCGAGGTCATTGCCGCCAATTCCGAAATCATTGTCAGTCGGGCAGCCAACCGCATCTTCACCGGCGGCTCCCCCATGGCCTATTTGGAGCGGCCAGAAGCCACCCAGGATGAGAAAGAAGCCTTTAAGCTAGGTACTGCCTTCTACGTGGAGTCCACGGGTGGCTTCATCGAGGCTATCCGCAACCTCTTTAGCGCCAGCGGCGTGGAGATCCCACCCAACTTCCGTCCCATTAACATCCCCCGCTACGGGGCTGCCAACATGCGCAAGTCGCTGCGGGATCTGAGCTGGTTCCTGCGCTACGTCACCTATGCCCTGGTGGCTGGGGATCCCAATATCCTTGTGGTTAACACCCGCGGCCTGCGGGAGATTATCGAAAATGCTTGCTCTGCTGAGGCCACCATTGTCGCCCTCCAGGAGATGAAGCGGGCCTCGGCCAGCTACTTCCGCAAGGATGCCGAGGCCGTGGCCATCATCAACCAGTACTTTGATGTGCTGCTCAGCGAGTTCATTGCCCCTGCTCCCTCCGACAAGCTGCGGCAGCGCAACGCCAGCACCGCCGACGGTCTGCCTCTGCAGGGACTCAAGCTGCCGCAGGTTTACAGTTTGGCAGCCGAAAAAGTGCCCGTCTTTGCCATGAAGCCGGGCCTCTCCAACGCGGAGAAAGAGGAGGTTATCAAAGCCGCCTACCGCCAGGTGTTCGAGCGGGATATCCGCCGCGCCTATGGCCTTAAGCTGGCCGACCTGGAGTCAAAGGTCAAAAACGGCGAGATCTCCATGAAGGAGTTTATCCGCCGCCTGGGCAAATCGGAGCTCTACCGCAAGCAGTTCTACGAGCCCTACATCAACAGCCGTGTGGTGGAGCTGGCCTTCCGCCACTTCCTGGGACGGGCCCCAGAAACCCGCGAGGAGGTGCAGACCTACTTTGCCATCGTCTCCAGCAAGGGGTTGGCGGGTTTAGTGGATGCCCTAGTGGATAGCCGCGAGTACAGTGACTACTTTGGCGAGGAGACGGTGCCCTACCTGCGCAAGCTGGGGGTGGAAGCCCAAACCAGCGCCAACTGGGGGCCCAAATTCGACCTTTACAACTACGCGGCTCCGCGCCGCAAGGTGCCCCAATTTATCACCCTCTTTGCCCGCTACAACCGCCCCCTGCCGGATCAGCACCCCTATGGCGTTGGCAACGACCCGCTGGAGATTCAGTTTGGTGCCATCTTCCCCAAAGAAACTCGCTCCCTCAAGGCCAGTCCCGCTCCCTTCAGCAAGGATGTCAAGCGCATTCTTATCCGGCGCGGCTTTGCCCTCACCAATGCCCGCACCAACCCCAAGGCAGTAGGGGATCCCGGCAGCCTTGGCCCCAAAGTCTTCAAGCTTACCCAAACCCCCAGCGACCGCAGCCGGCGGCTAGGGGTGCGGGCCGGCATCGTGGGCAGCGAGGGATCCACCCAGGCGGTGATCCGCGCCTGCTACCAGCAGGTGTACGGCTATGTGCCCTACGAAGGCCAACGACTCACCCGCTGGGAGATCAAGCTGGAGTCGGGCGAGATTACCGTCAAGGAGTTTGTCCGCCAACTGGCCAAGTCGGATCTCTTCCGCAACAAGTACTGGTCTAGCCTCTACGTCTGCAAAGCCATCGAGTTCATCCACCGCAAGCTGCTGGGTCGGCCCACCTACGGCCGGCAGGAGATGAACCGGTTGTTTGACATTGCCTCCAAGCAGGGCTTCTACGCCGTGGTGGACGCCATCCTCGACAGCGAGGAGTACCAGCAGGTCTTCGGGGAAGATATCGTGCCCTACGAGCGCTACCTCACCCCCGGCGGCCTGGCCCTGCGGCGGATGCGCCCTGGCTCCAGCGACATGGCCGTGGTTACTAGGCCCATCCGCACCGACGACGATATCCCCCTCTTTGTCAAGCTGGGCCAGCCCCAGGACAAGCCCTCCGGCGAGCTGGAAATCCAGCGGCGAGTCCAGCAGGGAGTGCCCAGGATTCGCCAAGAGATCCCTGTCTTCAAGCTCACCAGCCTGGCCAACAAAGCGGAGGTCAACAACCTCATCCGCGCTGCTTACCGGCAGGTCTTCGAGCGGGACATGGACATCTACAACATCAGCGCCGAGCTCAGCTCCGCCGAGTCCAAGCTGCGCAATGGTGAGATTACCGTCAAGGAGTTCATCGAGGCGCTGGGGTGCTCTGAACTGTACCGCGCTGAGTTCTACGCTCCCTACCCCAACACCAAGGTCATTGAGCTGGGCACCAAGCACTTCCTAGGCCGCGCGCCCCTCAATCAGCAGGAGATCCGCAAGTACAACCAGATCTTGGCCACCCAGGGGTTGAAGGCCTTTGTGCGGGCCCTCCTCAACACCCAGGAGTACCGGGATCTCTTTGGCGAGGACACGGTGCCCTACCGCCGCTTCCCCACCCTGCCAGCGGCCAACTTCCCCAACACCCAGGAGCTGTATGGCCGCCTGACCAAGCAAAACAAAGAGTTGGTGGTACCCAGCTTCAGACCGGTGAGGAAAGACGATCGCAGCTAGATTAGCCCCCTCCTCCTGGGGGGAGAGGGGTGAGGATTAGGCTGCGTAGCCTAGGTGCCTCAGGGCAGCAGGGGTAACTACGCGCCCGCGGGGTGTGCGCTGCAGATAGCCAATTTGCAGGAGATAGGGCTCGTACACCTCCTCGATGGTCTGGGGATCCTCGCCTGTCACGGCGGCCATGGTCTCCAAGCCCACGGGCCCTCCCCCAAACTGCTCCACCAGCACCGTCAGGAGCTTGCGATCCGTCCAATCCAAGCCCATGGGATCCACCTGGAACAACTCCAAAGCAGCAATGGCAACCTCACGACTGATGTGGCCATTGCCCCGCACCTGGGCATAGTCGCGCACTCGCTTCAGGAGGCGGTTGGCTATGCGAGGGGTGCCTCGGGAGCGGCGAGCAATCTCCTCAGCTCCTGCGCAATCAATGGAGGTGTTCAAGAGGCGAGCGCTGCGTAACACAATCTCCGCCAGTTCGTGGGGCTCATAGAAGCGCAGCCGCTGCACCTGACCAAAGCGATCCCGCAGCGGCGAAGTCAGAGCGCCAATGCGGGTGGTGGCCCCAATGAGGGTGAAGCGCTCCAAGGGAATAGAGGTGATGCGGGCAGAGCGACCTTTGCCAAGGGTAATGTCGAGGCGAAAATCCTCCATTGCCGGATAGAGCAATTCCTCAGTAACCTTGGGCAGGCGGTGGATCTCGTCGATAAACAACACATCGCCCCGCTTAAGGCGCACTAGGTAGCCAGCAATGTCGCGGGGGCTCTCCAGCGCTGGCGCCGTGGTCATGTAGAAGCGGGATCCCATCTCCGCCGCCAGCACAGCAGCCACCGTGGTTTTGCCCAAGCCGGGCGGGCCGTAGAACAGCAGGTGATCCAAAGGCTCCCCGCGAGCGCGGGCTGCCGCAATGGCAATCGAGAGCACTTCCTTCAGCTCCGTCTGGCCGATGTACTCGGCTAGGGTGCGCGGGCGGAGGGATTCTTCTTGAGCTTCGCCGGGCTGAGCTTGGGGTTGCAGCAACCTCCTTCCGGCTTTGCTTTCGTCAAGAGGCAACTCTTCTTGCTGTTGCTGCCTGGGATCCCGAGAAGAAATGATCGCCATTGGTTACCCCCAGAGGCAATGACCCAACTTCAACTTTAAGAGGTCGCAGGGGAAAAGGACTACAGCAGCCCCAAAAAAACCCCTGGCCGGGGCCAGGGGTGTAGAGGTCAACTGGGCTGGGTAGGTCTTAGCCACGAACAGCCGGCGCCACT
>NZ_JANSIU010000014.1:0-35984 GCF_047462275.1 Synechococcus sp. H70.2 | reverse complement strand
GGGTAGCCGCTGTCGTGGGGGCGGCTGCTGCCGGAGCGGGGGGTGCCGGCGCAGTGGCGACAGCGGGGGGAGAAGGCGCCGGCGCTGCTGCCGAGGCCTGGGGGGCAACCTCGAGATCGCCCAGGAGGGATTCCAGTTGGGCTGCGAAATCGTCGGCGGCCTCGCCACTTGCGGCTGCAGGGGATCCCACGAGGGGAGCAATGGCCTCTTCCAGCTCAGGGGTCACTGCTGGCTCGGCAACATCAAAGAGGGCGGCCAGATCGTCTAAGCTGGGGGCAGAAGAGACTTCTGAATCTTCTTCTGCCAAAGGCTGGATCTCTCCTTCAGCAACAGTTGCGCTCGGGGCAGCTGAGGGCTCATCTTCGGCAAATAGGCTTTCCAGTTGCCTGGCAAGCCCCTCCTCTAGTGGTTGCAGGGCGCTTGCCTGGTCTGCTACCTCTGGCAGAACCTCTGCAGCTAGTGCTGGTGGGGACTCTAAGTCAGGCAGTTCAGGGGGAAGGCCTTCCTGGGTGTCTGCTGCTTCAGCAAAGAAATGGCTCAGCTCCTCTAGGTCGACCTGGCCATCGCCATCGGTATCCATGGCTGATGCAGGTTCACTTCCCACCCTGCCCAGCTCTTCGGCCTCGGTCTCCGAGGCAAATAAAGCCTCGAGGCGGCTGAAAGCATCCTCAGGGAGGGAGGCCGTGGCTTCTGCAGAGGGCTCTTCTTCGGGGGCTGGGAACATCTGCTCCAGCAGCAGCTGGTCTTCTGCAGTCTCCCCTGTCTCGCTGGCAAAGAGCTCGGCCAGGCTTAGCTCAGCGGTGAAGTCCGGGGTTGCTGCAACCTCTGGCTCATCGCGGCTTTCAGACTGCTCAGCTGCCGCTTCAAAAGCTTCCGACCAGGCCAGATTTGGCTCCAGACTCTCCTCAGCAGGGGATCCCTCCTCCTCCGTCCCAAGCTCTACCTCGGGAGTCACCTCAAAGTTAGGCAAGGGAGACAGGTCTTGCCGGGGAAAACTCTCAACGGCCAGCTCCTCCAGCTCAAACGGCGTCTCTACGCCGCCACCTGTAGCCGCAAGGTTGGGGATGGCAGCAGAGCCCGTCTCCGCTGCCGCTTCACCTACTACTTCCGCAAATAGCGCTGCTAGATCTGCTTCCCCTCCCCCCTCTTCTAGGCTCAGCTCCTCGAACACTGCCGAGGAGAGCTCAGGGGAAGGAGGGATCAGCTCCGGCGGTGGCTCTTCAATACTCGATAGCTGCTCTGCGTTGGCAAACAGCTCCTCAAAGGCTGAGGAGGCTTCTGCTTCCAGGCCCAAAGGAGGAGCGTCGAAGTCGCCGGGGCTCAAGCCCAGCCCCTCCTGCGACCCCCCAAGCGCTGCTGCAGCTTCTTCCGGCGCAGCCCTGCCCTCTTGGGCAAGATCGGCGGCTACTTGCTCGGTGGAGCTCTCCTCGCCTGCCAGTAGGCTCTCCGCCTCCTCGGCGTGCGGGGCTGCTGCGACAGGGGTTACCTCTTGGCCCCCGTCGAGGGCAGAGGGTTCTGCTGCCGGGGCAGCCGTGCTCCCGACTTCGGAGAAGAGCGGCTCCGGCTCTCCAACGGGGCCCAGGTCGAAGGAGGTGGGAATCCCTGGCTCCTCAAGGGCCGGTGGCACAGGGCGGAAGGCCAACAACTCAGAGGAGGGCTGGATGGTATGCGCTGCTCCGCTGGCCAGAGCCTGGTGAGCCTGTTTCAAATCTCGCAGAACCGGCAGAGCCACCTGCCGTAAATCCTGGGCAGGATCCGCCAAAATCTCCCCAATCAGGCAAGTCAGGGCCCTCCAGCCGCCCAGCTCCACACCCTCCGCCTGCCCTACCTCCTGGAGGGATTGGGCCACCCTCTGCAAGGCAGGCCGCGTAGCTGGGTCGTCGGGCCGTTTGAACAGCTCCAGCATCTGGCGCAGCAGGGCCGGGATCCGCTGATGGATGACCTCTTCCAAGGGATCAGCGGGTGCAGGAGGCGCTGTCAGGTGGGCCAGTTGCTGTAATTCTGCAGAGGCGCTCACCTCCTCAGCCCTGCCTGCCAAGATAAGCTGCTGTCCCTGCTTCAAGTCCCGCAGGGCAACCAACGCCAACGTTCGCAGTTCGGCATTGGGGTTGCTCAGAGCTTGCTCGAAAGTTTCCGTCAGCTGTTGCCAGCCTCTTAGATGATGGGCCTGCCCTATCTGCTTGAGGACAGCATTTGCCTCCCGCAACTGCTCGCGTACGCCCGGCTGATCCCCCCGCTTGAACAGCTCCAACATCTGCCGCAACTGCCGCGGCACCACTTCCGCCATCTCCTGTTGGAGGCTACGACCTGTCGACCCGGGGGCACTAGCCGGAGCAGGAACAGAGGGCGGGCCTTCCCCAAGAAGACTCTGAATGTGCTTTCCAGCCTCCTGAAAGACCGGCTCTAGTCTTGCCAAAGTGGAGGCACTGAACTCCTGCGTGAGGCCCTGAGGACTCTGCAGCTCGTCCAACAGCGCTGCCAGACCATCAAAAACCTGCAGCAGCAGCGTTTCTAAATGCTGATCCACTGGCACCTCGCCCGGACGAGAGCGAAAGATGTTAAAAAAGTCTTCCAGGCGGTGGGCTGTTTGCTGAATGCTGGCAAGACCCAGCATGGCTGCTCCCCCTTTAATGGAGTGAGCAGCTCGAAATAGCTCATTGATCTGCTCGGGATTGCTAATCGTGTCCCGCAAGCTGAGGAGACCCTGCTCAATCGTGGCCAAGTGGTCGCGGGCCTCTTCGATGAAATAGTTGAGAATTCGCTTTTGCGCTTCTTCATCCATGGCAGGAGGCTCCTCCTACAGCCCATAGGTATCCATTAGTCGTAGCAAAAGAACCCTTCCCTCTGCTCTGATTTCCTCTCCAACCGACAAGGGGGACTGGCTTGGGGCAGCAGGATCCCTACTCCCTAGAATGCCCCCGGAACAAGCAAGTTTACTCATTCATCTCCCACGCGGAAGCGACCCACAGAAGCTTGGAGCTCACGGGCAATGCTCACCAGCTGTTGAAGCGAGGCAGCCACCTTCTGCGCCTCCTCAGACGTCTCGTTGGCCGTCAGCGCCACTGACTGCATGAGATGGGCTACAGCGCGGGAGGTCTCTGTTTGTTGCACGGTAGCGTCAGAAATGGCTCGTACCAACCCATCGATCTGTTGGCTGACCTTGATGATCTCATCCAGACTGTTTTTGGCCTGCTCGGCCCGCCTTGTTCCCTCTATAACCACCTGCGTCCCCTCCTCCATGGCTGTCATGACGTTGCTGGTTTCCGACTGGATCTGCAGCACAATCTGCTCAATCTCTTTCGAAGCTTTGGCAGACCGGTCAGCCAGTTGTCGCACCTCGTCAGCCACGATGGCAAAGCCTCGTCCAGCCTCGCCGGCCCGAGCAGCCTCGATACTGGCATTAAGAGCAAGCAGGTTGGTGCGCGAGGCAATTTGTGAGATCAAAGCCACAATCTTGGAGATCTCCTGCGAGGATTCTGCCAAGCGTTTCACCTTGCGGGTTGTCTCTGCTGCCACTTCCCGAATTTCCAGGATGCTGGCCACCGTGCGATCCACTGCTTCTCCACCCCGGGCAGCTGCTTCTGTGGCCTGGGCAGTGACATTGGCTGCCTCGCGGGCGTTGTTGGCCACCTCCTGAATGGAGTTCGTCATTTCCTGGATGGAGTCAAGGAAGTTGGAAATCTCCTCCGCCTGGCGCAGGGCGTCGGCAGAAAGGTTGCGGGCAAAGTCCTCGCTCTGTAAAGCTGCCTCGTTGACAGCGGCGGCAGCCCGCTTCACTTGGATCACAATGTCCCGCAGGCTGCGGATGGTCAGGTTGAAAGAGTCAGCAACAGCGCCGAGGACATCGGCAGTGACCTCCGCCCGCACCGTCAAGTCCCCGCGGGCTGCCCCCTCCACATCATCCAGGAGGCGAATTACCTGCCGTTGCAAGTCTTCCTTGGCTTGGCCTTGCTCGGCAGCCCGCTGGCTTAGATCGGCAAAATGGGCCTCAAGGGCGGCGGCCATTTGGTTAAAGCTATTGGCCAAGCGCCCCAACTCGTCATCCCCTCTCGCCTCTGCTCTTACGGAAAAATTCCCCTGGGCCAGGGCGGCGAAGTGGTTGGACAGCTCTTGGGCAGTGGAGTGAATGCGTTTGGCACTGCTAGCCGCCAGTACAGCCCCAACTCCTGCGCCGACAACTCCCCCTCCAATGACCCCCCCAATCCAGCGGGCTCCCCCATTGGCCGGGATCCCAAGGCCGATGACCATGCCAGCAGCCAAACTCACAGCTCCTTGGATCAGCGCCAGCGTCAACTGATTGGCCGTCAGTCGGCTAGGCAGTTCCTGCTCGGATAGGCTAGGGAGAGGAACAGTGAGCGTAGGCAGGCTTGGTACCGTTTTACTCGTCTCTCCCGTCTTGCCCTCCTCGGGAGAAAAGGCCGCTGGCTCGCTGGGCTCCATGCCAGCCAGCTCGCGATCCAGACGGTCCAGCTCACCGAGCTCGAAAGAGGCGGAGGCAACGCTGGTCGTGTCCTCTTCAGGGGCAGGGATTGGCTCACTCATGGGAGCAGCCAATTCTGTTGGCAAGCTCTCCTCTAGGGATCCCCCCTCCTCTACCGCGAACGGGGGAAGTGAGAAACCCCTCTCGTCTGGAAAATCCGCATCGCTAGCCAATTGAGTAGTGGCCTCACTTTCCAGATCCTGCAGCTGTTGCTCGAATTCGCTGAGGAAAGCAAAGTCGTCCTCGACGACTGGATCTGTCTGAGCCTCTCCTCGATCCCTCTCTCCCCTCGTCTGAGGAGTCGTAGGCAGGGGCTGAGAGAAACCCAACGAAGCTGCTGGCTCCATTGGGAGTGGCGCGGCAAAGCTGGGGCTTTCCCTGGCAAGGGGATCTGCCTCGAGTTCCCTCCTCTCCTCGACCACAAATTGGGAAAAGGGATCCGACTCCTCCGGTTGAGCAACAAACCCCTCCTGAGACTGCGGGAAAGGAGGAACATCCGCCAGCTCCGGTGCCATCTGCAACAGCTCCTCCAGGCCCCTGCGGGCTGCCTCTAGCTCCTCGGGATCGCTGGCCGTTTTGAGGATGCTATCATAGGTGTAACGGGCTTCCAGCAGTTGCCCTGCCTGTTTCTGAGCTGAAGCTAGCAGCAACTTGACGGCCGTATCCTGGGGTTGAGCAGCGGCCACCTGGCTAAACAGCTGTACTGCCTCGGCGTAGTTCCCCTGCCAGAAAGCAGCCATCGCCTTGGCAAAGTCTCTCTGATTGCCTGCACTGGAAACCATAGTTCCTCCCTTTGCTACGTGGCTAGCTTCGTTGCTGCCTTAACCCAACTGCGCGGAACTCACCCCTTCAGAACCGAGAAGCAGGGCAGACGCCGCCAAGGAAGCTCCCCTCCCCTTCCTAGGGGGGCTTTCTCTTGACCAGCTCATAGCCCGGCTGCCCATCAACCCCAACGGTTAGATCTTAGGATGGCCGACGGATCCAAGAGCGGCAAGTGGGCTCCTGTTTCTGGCACTACCCATTCTCCCCGCAAGAAAGGAGCCAGCGACTCAGGCGCTTGGAGAACAGGCCGCACCAATTCAGTTTTCAGCCACTCCATGCCCACGATGGAGTCCACAGCCAACCCCATCACCAAATCCTGCTGATCCATCACAGCCACCACCGGCAGCTCAGTGCGGTCAAGATTCAGGGGTGGGCTGATCCCCAGGAATTGCCCCAAGTCGGCAACCCAGATGATTTCGCCCCGCAAATTTAGCGTGCCCAGCAGAACCGGCGCGACATTGGGCATGGGGGTAATTTTCTCAGGGCCAATGCTCATTACCTCCACAACCGATACTGCGGGCAGGGCAAATTCTTCGCCGGTGACAAGCTTGACTTTCAGGAATAGCTCCCCTTCAGGAGCCTCGATTTCTCGCAATTCTTGGGTTTCATCCCCTATCGATAAGTCCAGATCCCCAACCATGATGCTCCCCCGTAGGGATGGTCTTCTGGAGAGGTGGCCCAGGGCCTAGAGTCCTCTTGGGCTCTGCTGGAAGGCCCAGAAGCGGGATGGGCGGTCCCTAGCCTCTCAGTAATTGCTTAATCGTACCCACCAGTTCCTGGGGCTGAAAAGGTTTGGCGATGTAGGCATCTGCTCCCTGGCGGAGCCCCCAGTAGCGGTCAGCTTCTTCACCTTTGGAAGAACACATAACAATTGGAGTGTTCTGAGTAAGCGGGTCAGACTTGAGAAGACGGCACACCTCGTAGCCGTTCATACGGGGCATGACAATGTCCAGCACAATCAGGTCGGGCTTGTTCTGCTTCACTGCCTCTACGGCTTCCACTCCATCTCCCACCGTCATTACCTCGAAGCCGTTTTCCTGCAGCAGCTTACTGATCATCTCCCTCTGGGACTGGCTATCTTCTACCACCAAAATGCGACTCATCTTTGGCTGTCCTCCTTGATCCCTTGCAACTGCTGTTTAAGGTTAGCCAGGAGCTCTTGGCGCTTGAAAGGTTTGGTTACTCAGGCAGCTCCCGAATGGCACCTGGCCCACTTGATTTCAATGGTGGGGCCCAAACTTGGTGCTTTTAGCCATTCCTGCATGGCCTCCGGGTACACCAGCCCTTTGCCCATTGCCTGCACCTCCACAGCTGTTGGCTTGTTGCAACTAAGGCTTCTTGCCCAGCTCTATGGCTCTGGATCAGCCCTGCTACTGCTCTATTGTTTTGGTGCAGCCCTCCTCTGTCTAGCACTTCACCTCCAGTTTGGCTGTTCCAACGCCTATTCGCCGCTGCTCCCTTTGGGGGGTGGCCCCACGTAGGATTCGACGACGGTCAACAACTCCTTTTCAGAAAAGGGCTTGCCCAGAAACTCGTTAGCGCCGGCCATGCGGGCCTTAATTCGGTCGGTAAAACCATCCTTGCCAGTAAGCATAACGATGGGGGTTTCACGGAACTGGCTGGACTTGCGCAACATGGCGCACAGCTCATACCCATCCAGCTTGGGCATGGCCACATCGCAGAGAATCATGTCAGGGTTGAGGAGAAACGCTTGTCCCAGGGCCTTGAGGGGATTGCCAATGGTAGTGACCTGGTAGCCCTTGTTTTGCAGGATGAACTCTACGGTTTTCTGGATGGCCATGGAATCGTCGATGCAGAGGATGTGGGCAGGCCTGTCGCTGGGCTTGAGGGGACGGCTGGGCTGGGGATTGGCAGGGGAGACAGGCTCTGACAAGTGAATTGCCCCCTGCTGCACATAGGGATAGAGAGCTTTGGCCACTGCCAAGGTATCTCGGCCCAGGTAGCGACTCATCTGGCGAATGCTGGTTTTGCCGTTGGACCACTCGCTCAGGGCTTTGAAGACGGGAGCAGGCAGGGTTTGCTGGAGCGGTAGGGGATTGACGATGGTGGGGGCTTGGTTGGGGGCTTGGATGTAGGGGTACAGCTTCTTCCACTCCTGCACTTGCGTCACCATCTCGGTGAGCAGGGGAGTGACAGGGAAGGTGGTTAATTGCGGAGCCAGGGGAGGGCCGGCCTCGAAAATGAAGGAGCCATGGTGGAGGCTGAGCAGATCAAAGAGGACTTCCCGCACCATGCCCAGCAAGATTTGCTTGCCCTGGTTGGGGTTGAGCTTGTGGTTTTCCAGCAAAGACCAGAGGCGGCTATACTCGGGGGCATTGACTGCTGCTTTGGGAGGCATCTGAACTTCGTCTAGGGCGGCTTCGAGCTTGAAGCGGTGCAGGTAGTCTCTGAGACGGGCAATGTTGCCTTCGCCTTCAGAGGCATAGATGATCCGCCCATTTAGGAAGAAGACAAACCAGTAAACCGAGGGGCCGGCCTCTACGAAAAGCTCACCGGTGCGCTGGCCCAGCTCAATGAGCTGAAGGATACTGCGGATATCGATTTCTTGTAACCTTCCCTGCATGGGATCCCTGCCTGCAGTCCAGCAAGATACGACCATTATGACGCTAGCTTTCTTGCTGCTATCCCACAAGGGGAGCTTTTTGGGGATTCTTTGGGATTCCCCGCGCTCTCCAGTTGGAACTGGCTGGAAGTGGATCCAGGGATCCCTTTTCAGCAACCAAAGGACTCCCCTCCGGCTTGAAAGCAAGCCAATGGATCCGCACAGGCGGCTCTCCCTAGAGCAGAATGGAGGGAGAGCCTCCCCTGAAACTTAGTTGTTGCAAAAGCAATGCTGCTCATTTTCACCACTTGGGTGCTGGGCCCACTGCTGGCGCTCTACACCGTCTTGTTTGTATTGCGCATTTTCCTGTCCTGGTATCCGCAGCTGGATACTTCCCGCTTACCCTACTCCCTGGTGGTTAGCCTGACGGAGTTTTTGTTGCGCCCGACACGCCGCCTAATCCCGCCTTTGGGAGGGGTGGACCTGGCGCCTGTGGTGTGGGTGGGCCTGGTTACCCTGTTGCGGGAGCTGTTGCTGGGACAGCAGGGCCTGCTGACTCTGGCCCTGCACCAGGCCTTCTAGGGCCTCTGTAAGGGAGGAAGCCCGCTCTGGAAAAGTTGTTGGCCATTGGCCCCTTCTTGGATCTCCTCCTGGACCTGCCTCAGGTGCCGGATTAGCTCGGGCACCACCTGGTAGAGATCCCCGACGATGCCATAGTGGGCAAACTTAAAGATGGGGGCAGAGCTGTCTTTGTTGATGGCGATAATGGTCTGAGACTTGTCCATACCAACCCGGTGCTGGATGGCTCCCGAAATGCCGCAGGCAATATAGAGCTGGGGACGGACAGTCTTTCCAGTTTGGCCTACCTGGTGGGCATAGGGGATCCAGCCGGCATCCACCGCCTTGCGGGAGGAGCCAACGGCGCTGTTGGGGAAACAGGCGGCCAGCTCCCTTATTAGCTCAAAGCCCTCGGCGCATCCCAGGCCGTAGCCGCCGGCAACGATGACCTTAGCCCGGCTGAGATCCACCGCCTGGGAGAGGTTGCGCACCGTTTCCACAATTTGCAGCTGGAGATCCTCCGGCTCCAAGTTGACGGGCACTGGGATCACTTCCCCTTTTCGGGATCCGTCCCAGGGCAAGGGCAGCATCACGCCAGGGCGCACCGTGGCCATTTGCGGCTTTTTCCAGGGGCCGAGGATGCGGGCCTTGAGGGACTCGCCAAAGCTGGGCCGAATGGCGTATAGGCAGTCGGGGAAGAAACCGGACTTGCTGGGATCGCGGCTGTTGGTGTACTCGAAGGGACCAATGTCAAGCTCAGTGCAATCGGCGGTCAAGCCTGTTTCCAGGTGGGCCGCCAAACGGGGGGCCAGGTCTCGGCCCGTAGTGGTGGCGCCAAATAGCAGGATGTGGGGCGGCTGAGGCCAGCTTTTGATGAGATCCAGGATGACGCGGCGGTAAGGCAGAGTGCGGTATTGGGCCAACTCTGGGTGATCGGCAATGAAGACTTGGTCCGCCCCATGGCCAATGAGGAGCGGGGGCAGATGGGCAATCCTGTGCCCCAGGACAAGGGCGCTCAGGATCCCTCCTAGCTTGTCAGCCAGCCGTCGCCCTGCTCCTAGCAGCTCCAGCCCAATGGGCTGCAACTCCCCGTCTAGCTGTTCGGCGAAGACCACTACCCGCTTACTCTCCATAAGGTGGGACTCCTCTTAAGAGTGGGAAGCTAAGAGGTTAGGGTGTAGCGGAACAAGTCAACCGCTTGGGTGAGTTGTTGCACCAGTTGGGGCACCGGCTGTCCCTGAAAGACCTGACAATTGCCGCCCATTTCCCCTACTTTTTCAGTAGCGGCCACAATGGTTGGGGATCCCTTGAGACCACACCGCTCTGGATCGGCTCCTACGTCGTCTAGGCTAAGAATCTGGATAACCTCGGCCCGCGCTGCCTCATCCCGCAGGAGCTGCTGCACCCGACGCATGCCACGCAGGGTGGGGTAGGCCAAACGCCGCGCTGTGTTGGCCACCGTCACCAAAACCGGCAGGGGCACCCTCACCGTCTGGGATCCCCCCTCAATGGCCCGCCGCGCCACCAAGATTCCCTCCTGGATCTCGAAAGCCTCACAATAGGTAACCTGAGGGATCCCCAGCCGCTCCGCCAGCTGGGGCCCCACCTGGGCTGTATCCCCGTCGGTGGTCTGCAGCCCGCAGAAGAGGATATCAGGCTGGCCCGCATAGCGAACTGTCTGGGCCAGAGTGTAGGCAGTGGCTAAAGTGTCCGAAGCAGCCAGGCGGCGATCGGTTATTAAAATGCCCCGATCCACGCCGTGGGCAATGGCCTCGTAGAGCACCTCGATGGCCGGCGGTGGCCCCATGGTAATTGCCGTTACTCGGGCTCCGTGCTGTCGCTTGGTCTGTAGAGCTGCTTCCAGGGCATAGCGATCAAAGGGGTTTAACATCCGTTTGGCCCTGGTCCGGTCAATGGTGCCGTCACTGTTGATGCCGGTTTTGCTGTTAGGGTCGGGAACTTGCTTAATCAAAACAAAGGCTTCCAAGGGCAGCCGCCCCCTACGAACTTCCTCCAAGGTAGAAGGGATCTCCTACCCCACAACACTTATTTGGCTTTTTTTTGGGATCAATCCCGGCTTTAAGTTAGCTGTGATTCGCTGTTGCCGTTGATCTCTTGGCTCCCTCTCCAAGCTTGCCAGAGAGGCCTCCCTTGTAAGCTAATAGAGCGAAATCTCCAAGCCACCAATTTGTAGAGGACGGCTTCTTGGTCCTCAAGTTTCTTATCTCCAAGTAAAGTGCTGTTGGTTGCAGTTAAGATTAAGCAGCAACGGACTTCATGCCACCAACCTAGCAGCGTTTAACGGGGGAGGGGACTTTGCCAAAATAGCGGGGTTAATCTTTACCCCTTGGAGCTCCGGCTCTGTCATCCCCCCAGCCCACAGGCTGGCCGAGGTAAACAATTATGTAAAATCAAGACACCCATCGGTGCCAAGTTGAGCTTTTGCAGAGTGTTTTGCTACCCTCACCATGGTCACTCAACCTCTATCTACCTCGCTAATTCGCTTTCTCGCCGCTGCCGTGGCCGAAAGTATTCAACGGGCAGCAGCAGCAGGGCAACTGGGATCCCTGACTCCTGAGCAGGCGGCTGGCGTGGTGCCAGTTGTCCAGATCCCGAGCGATCCTCGCTATGGCGATTACGCCTGTCCCACTCCCTTGGGGATGGCCAAGCTCTGTCGCCTGGCACCGACTCAGATTGCGCAAACCCTGCAAAAACACTTGGATTTGCCGGATATTGAAACAGAGGTGGCGGGGGGAGGGTATCTCAACTTCCGGCTGGGAGATCCCTTTTTGGCCGAGCGATTGCAAGAGTTGTTGAGCTTAGGGGAAGACTTCGGAAAGACAGCCACTCCCCATCCTGAGCGCATCTTGCTGGAATATGTTTCCGCCAACCCCACAGGGCCGCTGCACGTGGGGCATGGGCGCTGGGCTGCAGTTGGCTCCACCCTGGCTAACCTGCTGCGCTGGACAGGACACCAGGTGGAGCGGGAGTTCTACATCAACGATGCCGGCAATCAGATGCGCCTCTTAGGTCAGTCCCTGGAGGTGCGAGTGCGGCAACTCCAGGGCGAAGAGGTAGTCTTGCCAGAAGATGGCTATCACGGCAGTTACTTGATCGACATTGCCCGGCGGCTGCTGGAGCAAGTGCAGGCCGGGATCCGCCCTCTGCCCGCTAGCTTGGAGGAATACACGGAGTTTGCCTATAGGGAAATCCTGGCCTGGCAAAAACAGACTCTGCAACAGTTGCGCACCGAGTTCGATCATTGGTTTAGCGAGCGCCGCCTGCACACCCCCGATCCCCAAACAGGCCTCAGCGCAATCCAGCAGGCCTTGCAAGAGCTGCAAGAGCGCGGTTTTCTCTACAAGGCTAAAGCGCCGCGAGGTGAGGATCCCAAGCCAGGGGCAGAAGAGGCCGTTTACTTCAAAACCCAAGAATTTGGCGACGACAAGGATCGGGTCGTACAGAAGGCCGATGGCTCCTTTACCTACCTAGCTGCTGATATTGCCTACCACCGCGACAAAGTGCAGCGGGGCTACCAGCGGCTGATCAATATCCTTGGCTCGGATCACCATGGCTATATTGCTCGCTTAAGGGCAGCGGTGGCGGCCTTCAACCCAGAGGTGAAGTTGGAAATCCTCATTGGCCAATTCGTCAAGTTGTTTAAAGCTGACCCAGAAACTGGCCAGAAAGTGGAAGTGCGCATGTCCAAGCGCACCGGCAACTTTGTTTCGCTAAACGACCTCCTCGAGGATCCAGAAATTGGCGTGGGGGTCGATGCAGCGCGCTGGTTTCTGCTCAGCAATAGCATGGACAGCCCCATCAACTTTGATTTGGATTTGGCTGTCCAGCAAACTTTCGATAACCCGGTGGTTTATGTCCACTACAGCCACGCTCGCTGCTGTACCCTATTGCGACGGCTACAGGAAGAAGAAAAGGTGGAGCTAACCAACACCGTTACTTTAACTGAGGACAAAAAACTGCCTTACAAAGAAACCGAAGAACGGGCTCTGCTGCTGCGCCTTTTGGCTCTGCCAGATGAACTGATTGCCGCTGCCGAAGAACGCGCCCCCCACAAAATCATTCGCTACGCAGAAGCCCTTGCTGCTGATTTCAACAAGTTTTACGACAACTGCCGCATCATACCCCTCTTGAAAGAGGATCCCTTCTTGGCGCAGGCTCGCATCCAACTGGTACAGGCTACGCGGCAGGTTTTGTTTAACGTGCTTACCGGTATCCTCGGCCTCAGCGCCCCTGAGTCCATGTAAAACCTCCGCCTGGCTCCGACTCCAGCCATGGCCTGTTCCTACCCAAGGTTGAGGTAGAGGCAAAAAAAAGGATCCCCCGAGGGGATCCCTCTAATTGCCCCAGCTCGGCAGTTAGCCGGACAAGGAAGCCGTCGAGGCAATGAGGAAAGCTGCGTAGGTTAGCACGTACCCCACCGTGAAGTGTGCTAGACCTACCAAGCGCCCCTGCACAATGGACAGGGCCACTGGCTTATCCTTCCACCGGATCAAGTTGGCCAGGGGGGTGCGCTCGTGCGCCCATACTAGCGTCTCGATCAGCTCTTGCCAGTAGCCGCGCCAGGAGATGAGGAACATGAACCCCGTAGCCCACACCAGGTGGCCGAACAGGAACATCCAGGCCCAAACCGCCAGGTTGTTCATGCCGTAGGGGTTGTAGCCGTTGATCAACTGGGCAGAGTTGGCCCAGAGGTAGTCCCGCAGCCAGCCCATCAGGTAGGTGGAGTTCTCGTTGAACTGGGCAACGTTGCCGCTCCAGATCGCCAGGTGCTTCCAGTGCCAGTAGAAGGTGACCCAGCCAATGGTGTTCAGCATCCAGAACATGGCCAGGTAGAAAGCATCCCAGGCAGAGATGTCGCAGGTGCCGCCCCGACCCGGGCCATCACAGGGGAAGCTATAGCCGAAGTCTTTTTTATCCGGCATTAGCTTGGAGCCGCGGGCATCCAACGCCCCTTTGACCAGGATCAAGGTAGTGGTGTGCAGGCCCAGGGCAATGGCGTGGTGCACCAGGAAGTCACCAGGACCAATGGGCAGGAAGAGGAACCCATTGGGATCGTTGATGGCTTGCAGCCAGCCTGGTAGCCACACATTGCCGTAGTTGGGCCAAGCTGTAGAGGCAATGCTGTTGGGATCGGACAACAGCACATTCATGCCGTAGAGCATCTTGCCGTGGGAAGCTTGAATGAACTGAGCAAACACTGGCTCAATTAGGATCTGCTTCTCCGGCGTGCCAAAGGCTTGCATGACATCGTTGTGGACGTACAGCCCCAGCGTGTGGAAGCCCAAGAACAGCGATACCCAGCTCAGGTGGGAAATGATCGCCTCCTTGTGATCCAGCACCCGCGCCAGCACGTTGTTCTTGTTGGCTTCGGGATCGTAGTCCCGCACCAGGAAGATGGCCCCATGGGCAAAAGCCCCCACCATCAAGAACCCAGCGATGTACTGGTGATGGGTGTAGAGAGCTGCCTCCGTGGTGTGATCCATGGACATGAACACGTAGGGGTTGAGGGCGTACATGTGCTGCGCCACCAGCGAGGTCACCACCCCCAAGCAGGCCAGCGCCAACGCCAACTGGAAGTGCAGGGAGTTGTTGACCGTGTCGTAGAGGCCCTTGTGCCCTTCGCCCAGCAGGCCCCCGAAGGGCGTACCCTTGGGCGGGTTGTGGGCACCCAGGATCTCGCGGATACTGTGACCGATGCCCCAGTTGGTGCGGTACATGTGGCCGGCGACGATGAAGATGACCGCAATGGCCAGGTGGTGGTGGGCCATGTCTGTCAGCCACAGGGACTGGGTGTTGGGGTTAAAGCCGCCCAAGAAGGTGAGGATAGCTGTGCCTGCCCCTTCTGCCGTGCCCCAGACGTGGTTGGCCGTATCTGGGTTCTGGGCATACACCCCCCAGTTAAGGGTGAAGAAGGGCTTCAGTCCCGCCGGGTGGGGCAGCGTGGTGAGGAAGTTGTCCCAGCCCACGTGTTGCCCCCGCGATTCGGGGATGGCCACATGGATGAGGTGGCCTGCCCAGGCTAGCGAGCTGACCCCAAACAAGCCGGCCAGGTGGTGGTTGAGGCGGGCCTCAGCATTCTTAAACCAGCTCAGGCTGGGCCGGAAGCGGGGCTGCAGGTGCAGCCAACCGGCAAACAGGAACACCGCCGCCAACAACAACAGGCCAATGGCACCAATGTAGAGATCGCCGTTGGTGCGCAGGCCAATCGTGTTGAACCAGTAGTAGAGGCCAGAGTAGGCTGCGTTGACAGGGCCGCCGCTGCCGGGTTGGGTGAAGGCTTCCACCGCCGCCTTGCCGAATTGGGGATCCCAAATGGCGTGGGCAATGGGGGTGACGCCGGTGGGGTTGGCCACCCACTGCTCATAGTTGCCCTGCCAAGCGATGTGGAAGACGTTGCCCGAGGCCCACAGGAAGATGATTGCCAGATGGCCGAAGTGGGTGGCAAACAGCTTTTGGTAAAGCCGCTCCTCCGTCATGCCATCGTGGGTCTCAAAGTCGTGGGCAGTGGCAATGCCATACCACAGACGTCGAGTGGTGGGATCGCTAGCCAGGTCTTGGCTGAATTGCGGAAAACGAGTTGCAGTTGTCATGATTTTCTCTTCCTCCTTGCCTTAGCCGAGTGCGGCAAACCGTGCCAGGAAGAACGCCCACGTGGTGACGATTCCGCCCAGCAGGTAGTGGGCCACACCGACCGCCCGCCCTTGAATAATGCTCAGGGCACGGGGTTGAATGGCCGGAGCGACTTTCAGCTTGTTGTGGGCCCAAACAATCGACTCAATGAGCTCCTGCCAGTAGCCGCGACCGCTGAACAGGAACATCAAGCTGAAGGCCCAGATGAAGTGGGCGCCCAAGAAGAGCAGCCCATAGGCCGACAGCGCCGAGCCGTAGGAGTTGATCACCTGCACCGATTGCGCCCACAGGAAGTCCCGCAACCAGCCGTTAATGTTGATGGCGCTGGCTGCAAAGTTGCCGCCCGTGAGGTGCTCAATCGTGCCGTCCGGGTTGACAGTGCCCCAGATGTCACTCTGCATCTTCCAGCTGAAGTGGAAGATCACAATTGAAATGGCGTTGTACATCCAGAACAGCCCCAGGAAGACATGATCCCAGCCGGAGACCTGGCAGGTGCCGCCGCGGCCTGGCCCGTCACAGGGGAAGCGGAAGCCCAGCTTGGCCTTGTCCGGGATCAGGCGGGAAGAGCGGGCAAAGAGCACTCCCTTGAGCAGGATCAGCACCGTGATGTGGATGGTCATGGCGTGGATGTGGTGCACCATGAAGTCCGCCGTGCCTAACACCATCGGCATCATGGACACCTTGCCGCCCACGGCCACCACGTCGCCGCCGAAGATGGGGCTTACCGAAGCGCCCACGTAGGGAGCAGTGCTGGCGATGGCCTTGGTGTGCAGGGATTGAATCCACTGGGCAAAAATGGGCTGCAGTTGAATGCCGGTGTCCGAGAACATGTCCTGCGGACGGCCCAGCGCCTGCATGGTGTCGTTGTGGACGTAGAAGCCGAAGGCGTGGAAGCCCAGGAACAGACACACCCAGTTCAGGTGGCTGATGATGGCGTCGCGGTGGCGGATTACCCGATCCAGCACGTTGTTGCGGTTCACCGCCGGGTCATAGTCCCGCACCATGTAGATGGCCCCGTGGGCAGCGCCGCCAACAATGAACAGCCCCCCTATCCACATGTGGTGGGTAAAGAGGGAGATCTGCGTAGCGTAGTCGATGCCCATGTAGGGGTAGGGGTTCATGGCGTACATGTGCTGGGCCACGATGATGCTCAGGGATCCCACCATGGCCAGGTTGATGGCCAGTTGGGCGTGCCAGGAGCTGGTCAGCACTTCGTAGAGACCCTTGTGGCCTTCGCCGGTGAAGGGGCCCTTGTGGGCTTCCAGGATCTCTTTAATGGAGTGGCCGATGCCCCAGTTGGTGCGGTACATGTGGCCCGCCACGATAAAGAGCACCGCAATGGCCAGGTGGTGGTGGGCCTGATCCGTCAGCCAGAGGGCGCCGGTTTGCGGATCCAAGCCCCCCTTGAAGGTGAGGAACTCCGCGTACTTGCCCCAGTCCAACGTAAAGAAAGGCACCACCCCGCTGAAGAAGCCCCAATCCACACTGGGGAACATCTCCTTCATCAGGGCTGGCTTGAGGATGAACTCGTGGGGCAGAGGGATCTGAGCCGCCGGCACCCCCGCATCCAACATCTTGTTGATGGGGATGGCCACATGAATTTGGTGACCGGCCCACGCCAAGGAACCCAGCCCCAGCAGGCCCGCCAGGTGGTGGTTGAGCATCGACTCCACGTTCTGGAACCACTCCAGCTTGGGAGCCCGCTTGTGGTAGTGGAACCAGCCGGCAAACAGGCAGAGGCCAGCCATCACCAAGCCCCCAATAGCGGTGCAGAGGAGTTGAAACTCATTGGTGATGCCGGCAGCCCGCCAGAGGTGGAATAGGCCCGACGTGATGCGGATCCCTTCAAAGCCGCCGCCCACATCGCCATTGAGGATCTCCTGGCCAAAAATGGGCCAGACCACTTGGGCACTGGGTTTGACATTGATGGGATCAGCCAGCCAAGCGGAGTAGTTGGAAAACTGAGCGCCGTGGTAGTACATGCCGCTCAGCCAGACGAAGACCACCGCCAGGTGGCCAAAGTGCGCAGAAAAGATCTTGCGAGAGACGTCTTCTAAGTCGCTGGTGTGACTGTCGAAGTCATGAGCAAGAGCATGCAGGTTCCAGATCCAGGTCGTGGTCTTGGGCCCCCGCGCCAGGCTGCGATCAAAGTGCCCTGGCTTGGCCCATTTCTCAAACGAGGTGGGAACTGGATCAATATCAACCGCAACCTTGACTTTTGGCTCTCGCTCCTTGGGTGTAGTTGTCATCAAGAACTCCTCTCTTGCGACCAGGAACGAAGCACTCCCGCCCCGGCAAAATTAGGTATTTTCCCAGGGCGGGACTTACCTGGCATTATAGGTCAGCCTTTGGGAGCCCCCCGTTGCTTCACAATAATTAAACCTAGGGATCCCCTGCCTCACTGGAATTACGGCAAGCTGGGGATCCCTTCCTCAATCACGGTTGTAAACAGGTGTAACTGTAACGAACTTGCAGCTCACCCAAAAACGCAGCGCGGAAGCCCTGGAGAAGAAGTGCCGCTTGCAAGCAACTCCGATGGGGGTCTGCAAGCTCGCTTCCACCGCAGGGTAGGAGGCTTCCCCACCAACCGCCAGGTTGCACCAGAGAGAGCAGGTTCTCCAAGCACTACCCTGAGTTCAGGGAGCTGCCCGAGCACTGTTAAGGCCGGCAACGCGCAGATTTTCTCCTGCTGCTTGGGCTAGCGGCAGCTGTCTGCCAAGGCAGGGGGGCGGCGTTCTACCCCTCTTGCGGCAGGGGAAAGTGCTCTGAGTCTCCCCGCCGGTGCTGGGGAAGAGGCCAAGGCTTGCCCCCTGCAGGGCTACGTTGGCGCCGGCGGGACGCAGTCCTTGGAGTCCCTGGCTACTGCTTTGCGGAAGCCAGCTATACCTGTGGGGTAAACTGGCCAGGATTGGCTATCCGGTCTTGGTAGCTAGCCCAGCGAAGGCCGTTTCGCTCCTTAAGCTAACCGCAGTCCGGCCGCAGAAGGGCAGCGCCTACCCCAGTAGCATCAAGAAATTGCGGGGCAGGGATCCTCAGGTGGTCAGCAAGATACGTCTGCTAAACTGTGGACAATTTGCCGGCAGGTTCTGGCGATGACCCCTCCTACCTGCACGTTTTTGCATTTGGCTGACGTGCATCTAGGCTGTGACCGCTACGACAGTCCGGAGCGCAGCAAAGATTTTTTCTTTGCCTTTCAGGACGTAGTGCGTCGCCATGCCATTCAAAAGCGGGTAGACTTTGTCCTCATTGCCGGGGATCTGTTTGAGCATCGACAAATTCAGCCTGGGGTCCTCAACCAAGCCCAGCTGGTCTTGCGGGAGCTGAAGCGGGCTGGGATCCCTGTCTTAGCCATCGAGGGCAACCATGACAGCCGCCCTTATGGCGTCAAAACCAGTTGGCTGCGCTACTTAGCTGAGCACGGGGAGTTGATCCTACTGGAGCCGGAAGCAGGAGAGGAAGGCCTGCAGTTGCGCCCCTGGGCAGGGGGACAGGGAGGCTACATAGACCTCCCCTGTGGAGTGCGGGTCATTGGCTCTCAATGGTATGGCTCGGCAGCTCCCAAGTCCATCGAGCAGTTGGCGGCAGCCATTCGCCAGCTGCCCCCTGGCCCTGAGCGGGTGGTGTTAATGTTCCACCACGGACTGGAAGGCCAAATTGCCCGCTACCAAGGCGCCTTGCGCTACCGGGATCTCCTGCCCCTGCGGGAGGCGGGGGTAGGCTATCTAGCCTTGGGACATATCCACAAAAGCTATGCAGAAGAAGGCTGGATCTTCAATCCAGGATCCCTGGAGGCCACCAGCACTGCCGAATGGGAGCTTTCGCGGGGGGCCTATTGCGTCCAGTGGGGAGAGGGACCACCCCGGGCTGAGTTGGTGCAGGATTACTACCAAAGACCCTGCCGACGACTCTATCTCAAAGCGAAGGGCCGAGAAACGCCTGCCGAAATTGCTGCAGCAGCCCTTGCTATGGCTAGGGAAGTTGGGCCACCAGGCAGCGGGCCGGAGCCAGTGGTGGAGTTGCGGCTGGTGGGCCAGGTGGGCTTTGCCAAGCACGAGCTGGATAGCCGAGTCCTGCAACGGCAAATTCAGCAGCTTACCGGTGCCCTAGTCGTCCTCTTTCGTTTTGAGGCCACTTCTCTTGAGATTGGCTCGGCCACTCTTTCTTTTGAAGAAGAGGAGCAAAGGCTCCAAATTGAAGAGAAGGTCTACAGGGACCTGCTGAGCAGCCACGCCCACTACCGGAAACGCAGTAAAGAGCTGGCACAGCTACTTTTGGATCTCAAAGAAAGAGTGTTGGAGGGCCAAAGCGAGGCAGAGATCTACGCCCACCTGAGCAGCGCCTTTGTAGGGGAAGAAGACTGACCATGCGGATCCTTTCAGTAGCTCTCCAAAACTTTAAATCCTACGAGGAAGCTGTCTTTGAGTTTGAACCTGGTATCAACGCTATTTGTGGAGAAAATGGAGCTGGAAAAACCAGCATCCTGGAAGCTATTGCTTGGGTTCTGTTTGACTACTGTCCCTACAACCAAGAAGAGCTGATTCGCACAGGTGCCAACGATGCGGCGGTTACCGTACAGTTTGTCTCGAAATGGGATCAGCGCACCTACACTGTCCGCCGCAGTGTAACCCAGGGGTATCGCCTCTTCGATCCCCAGCTCAAGCAGCGCCTAGACTACGAGCGTAAAACGGATGTACTGGCCTGGCTGAGGCAACATTTGGGAGTACCTGCCGGTACAGATTTAGCGCGCCTGTTTGCTACAATTATTGGTGTTCCCCAGGGCACCTTTACAGCAGACTTCCTCAAAACCAGCAAAGAAAGAAAGGAAGTCTTTGACCGTATCTTAAAGGTAGAAGAATATCAGCAAGTTGCCAAGGATCTGCAAGCAGTTGAAAAATACAGTGAGGCGCAAGTTCAAGCTATCAAGTATCGAATTGAGCTGCTTCACCAGCAGCTACAAGACTGGGATCTATTGCAAGAAGAGCAGAAAAAGATCGAGCAAGAGCTAGGCTACTGGCAGGAGAATATAAATCAATGCACTCGCACCCTGAGTGAAACTAGGCAGAAAGTTGAGCAACTGGAGGAACTGCTTGAGCAAATCCAAGCACTTGAACAGCAAATTGCCCAGCTGGAACAAAAGAGATTGCTTCTAGACCTATCCCTTGAGCAAGCAGAAAAGCTATGGGAAGAAGCTAAGCAAGCTCAGGCAGAGCAAGAGCAATCTCGAGCAGGAGCGCAGCGCTTCCTGGCTATAGAAGTCCATCTGCAAGAGTTGGAAAAGCAACAGCAGCAGCGCTTGGAGTGGCTAAGAAAGCGAGAGAACCTGCTTTTGCAAAAGCAAAACATTGAAAATCAACTGGCAAGACTTCAGGAAAAACTAAGTCAACAGCAGCGCTGGAAACAGGAGTTGGAGGAGCTGGCCCCCAAAATTCAGATCCAGGAAGAACTGGAGCGCCAACAAAGCCGATGGACTCATCAACTCAATACATTGCTACAGCTATACCAGGAATGGGAACAGCTACAAGGAAAGTGGTTAGCCCAAGCTGAACGTTGTCAACTCCTACAGAGCCGAGTTCAAGAGGCAGAACAAGCTCAGGTTATTTGTCAACAGCACCAGCCAGCCTATAGTCGCTATCTAGAACTAGAAAGTCTTATTGTCGACCAAGAAAAACTGCGGGGGATCCGACAAACTCTAATAGCTCAGCGAGAGGCTCTATGGCAGCATCTTCGCCAATTACAGTTGCGAGGATCCGAATATCGGCAACAGCTCCAGCTTTTGCAGAAAATGGAGGCAGAGAGGCTTTCTTTGCAATCTCTCTGCCAAAAACAGGTTGAATTGGAACAACTTTATAATCAAATTGGCCAAAAGTTGTCCTACTTTCAGGCACTGCGCCTTGAACTTAAGCAACAAGAGGTAGAGCAGGAGCAGAGCCGCGCCCAACTGGAGCAACTGCAGCTGCAGCTTCAACAACGACAGACCGACCTGGAGCGCATAGCCAACCTACCCCACCTTGAGGCTCAACAGGAGTGGTTGCAAACCCAGCTAAGCTGTATCGCAGCAGCACGTCAGTTTCAACAAAAGCTGCAAGCCCTCTTTGAGGAAAGCTCTTGCCAGCTTGCTGAGCACCACCGCCGCCTCCAGGACCTTGTCCAGGAGCTGGCTACCTACCAACAAAGCTATCCGCAGTTTCAGTCCCTATGGCGGCGGATCCCGGAAGTTCTCTATGAGTCTCTAGCTCTAAACCAACATTTGCTACAGTCAATCCACCAATTCCTGCAGGACCTTGCTCCACAAACAGATGAGACTCACCTGCGCCAGCAGCTGGCTGACATCCAGAAGCAACTTAAGACCTTGCAGCCCCTGATTGGCTTGACCACCCAGATCCCCGAACTGGAGGCTCAAATTGAACGATTGACACACCTGCAGAACGAGCGGCAATGCAAAATTGATGATCTGCGATGGAGCCTTGAAGCTGAGTACAACTTCCTCCGGCAACACCAGGAAATTGGCCAGGCCCTCCAGGCAGTGGGGGATCCTAGGGGTCAGCTCCAGCGCCTAGAAAAAGAGCTTAGCAATAAGCTGCAAGTGGAGCAGGAATATCAGCAAATTGAGGATCAGATCCATCAACTCCAGCAACAGATTCAAACTCTAGAGCAGAAGCTTGATCCTCTGTTAGATCTGGATGAAAAGATTAATGCTTTGCAAGAGGAACAAAGGCGTCACCGCAACAGCTATGAAACCTTTATCCGTATGCAGACCATAGCCCAAAGTTTGCCGCAGCGGCAAGATGAACTGCAAGCGGCTCAGCTGGTCTTAGATCAAATTCAGAAAGCTAAGCAAGAAAAGCAAGCTCAGATTACCTATTGGGAACGAACAGAGGGATCCAAAGACTACCTGCAGGCCCAAATTGCAAAAGCTGCTGAAACTTTGAGAGAATTAGGGGATCCTAGAAGTCAGGCTGAGCGGCTCAAGGCAGAGCTTAGGCTGGAAGAGCAGTACCTATGTCTGCAAGCCAGCTACCTACAGCAAATCCGGGACTTAGAGGTAGCACTCCAACCTCTCGAGGAAGCACTATCCCAAACTGAACACCTGGAGCAAGAGCTGGGATTGCTGAAGGAAGAGCGCGAAAGGTATCGACCAGATCACGAACACTATCTAAGGGCAGAGCCTATTGCCAGACTGCTAACTGAACGGGAACAAAAACTAGCCGAACTCAAGGCCCAACAGCAAGGGTTGCAAACGCAACTAGCCCAACTGCGGAGAGAGCTGGAGCCCCTAACTTCCCTCTACCAGCCCCAGGAGCACCAACACCTTCGATCCCTCCTGCAGCTTACTGAGATCCAAAAAGCCAAGGCCCAGGCTCGTCTGGAAAGCCTTTTCCCACAGTTGCAGAAAATCCAGGAAAGACTGCAGCAACTGGAACAGGTAAAGCAAGCTTTAAAACAAGCTGAGGCGGAAAGAGCCGAGAAAGAAAGGCTGCACCGCTTCATTAAGTTTAGTCGAGATACCTACAAAAAAGCTGGTCCTCAAATTACCCAGTACTACCTGCAACAGATCAATACCGTTGCTGATCACCTCTTCCGAGAAATTCTCAACCGCTTCGATGTCAGACTCAGCTGGGAACCTGACTATGAGATCCGCATTCAAGAAAGAGGGGGGCCCAAACGGCGTTTTGCCTGCCTTTCTGGAGGAGAGCAAATGGTAGCAGCTCTAGCCGTCCGCCTAGCTTTGCTCAAGGTACTGGGACAGTTAGACGTTGCCTTTTTTGACGAACCTACTACCAACATGGACGCTCAACGCCGCCAGCGGCTGGCGGAAGCTATCACCAACTTGCATTCCTTTGAGCAGCTATTTGTGATTAGCCACGACAACACCTTTGAGCAAGTGACAGAAAACGTCATTCGTGTGGAAAGGCACTCTGGATCGGGTCAGATGGAGAAGGGTAACAGCTATGGTTTTTAGGGCAGATCGGGTACTAGCTGTATTACAGAAAAAGCGCGAAGCTTTCGCTGCTTTCCATCAAGGAACTTCAGAGCGTAGAGAACGGTATCGCCAGGCAATGGAGAAATTGTGCCGGTGGTCCAGGGCAGAGATTACTGAGAAAATAGCTCCCTCAGCCTTTCCAGGTGCCTTGCCCACACAGGAATGGGATCTTTACTCCAGCTGGAGAGTCCCCTTTCAACAAAAATGGAATAGCTATGAGGAAAGCTATGAATGGGCAAGACCAGTTATCAAAGACGTTCCCACATTTGCAGTAGATGGATCTCAAATCTACCCCAGTAAGGATTTATCAATACCAGTAGCCTTAGTGCAGATTGGCTGGTACGAGAACTATCACTGTGACCAAGGACTTTACGAAAAAGATATCCAGGTCGATGTACTAACCCCAAAAGATCTAGAAGTCAGAGATAGCGGAGAACCTAAGGAGAGCATTGTTAATAAGCGTCGCTTTCAGATGGAAACAGGAAAAGTTGCTGAGTATATTTGGCAATCTCAACCTGGATCGCGAAAGCTGGCTTTCCTAGATGGGGTACTAGTAGCCACCTTTGCCGAAACCTTTGATAGCAAAAGTCGAGATTTCTATGTGGAGTGTTTGTTGCAAGTACTGCGCGCCAGTGAGCAAAACAGGATCCCTGTCGTAGCTTACATTGACACTGCGTACAACTCAGATTTGGTCACACTGCTAAGGAACTGCTTTGATCTTCCCGAGGCTCCCTATCTGCACGATGCACAGCTGCTTAGCTCCTGGTTGGAATGGGGAGACCGAACGCCCTTCTTTGTCTGCGCCTGCAGTGGCGTTCTTAATCCCCAAGAAGGGATCCTCAGCCGCTACCAAGAAATGCAAGGACGAGTGGGGTTTGTGTACCTGCGTGCCAATGACAACTTTCCAGCTCGACTAGAAATACCTGTTTGGGTTTATGAGGCAGGCCTGTTGGACTGGCTGGTAGATTTGGTACGCTGTGAGGTGATTATTGGCCGAGGCTATCCTTACGTACTGGAGACGGCGGATCAGGTAGCTGTTATTCGCAATGAAGATCGCAACCTTTTCTTACGTCTAATGCAGGAGTGGGCCAGCCGCGAGAATCTTAACCTCCGGCTCTCTCGGAAGACTCTCAGCAAGCTACAGCGGAGGCGGGTCTGATGAGACTAGGCAAGGTGGTTCGCTCGAACAGCCACTGTGACTACGTAGTACAAGTGGATGATGCTTTAGAAGTCAAAAACCCTCCCTCCCCCGAAGACTATGGCTTCGGCAGCTTTGTCAAGTTAGAAAGCAATCAGCGCCACTGGGCTGTAGGGTTGGTTTACAACAGTCAAATTTTAAATCCTATGTTTCTTAACGCTGGGCCCCGTCTTTCCAGCCAGCCGGATCCCTATTTCTCCCCTGATTTGCAAAATGAGGTGCGCACATTACTTTCGGTAATTCTCATCGGAGCTTTGGACGAAGAAAGGCGTTGTGGCTGGCAAGGGATCCCGCGCGTAGTGGTGCCTGTCAATACACCTGTCTTTCGCATGAGCCAAGAGGAAATCCTGCGCTTCCATCTCAATCCTCAAGGTCAAACTCAATTTTCATACTACGGACTACTCTTGAGTAGCGGTGGCAACTTTGCCAACCACCTTGTCTATCAAGTCTTAAACGATATCATCCCTATGTTCTCCGACCCATCCCAACGACGAGCTCTGCAAATTCTAAGCAAAGAACTAGCCTGGAAAATAACTGTAGGAGCAATGCGCCGATGAACCAAAAGGCCTCACTCATTTCCATGGAAAGTTCCCTTTCCCTAGCGGAGGATACTCCAGAGGTGATCGGTACTGTTAAGGGCCCTGGTGAGACTCCCAACCAATATGTGTTTATTACCTCCAACACCCAAGCAGTCAAGGTGGGCGATTTTGTCTATTACGAAGTGCGGGATACTCAACCCCAACCTTTAAAAATCCTGGGTAGAATCACCCAGGTCCAGCTTCTGGATCACATCCCCGACCGCATCTTTGCCGACACGGAGATCGACCCCAGCACCATCGTGGCTCTGGTCGGCTTTACCCATCCCAACCCGGAGATCTACGCCGTAACCGTTGAAGTTATCGGCTATTTTGATCGGGCCATGGGCTTTATTAACCCCCGTCGCCCTCCGGATCCCGGTGCCAAGGTCTTTTTAGCTCCCAATTCGCTCTTGAAGTCAGTCTTGAACAAGCGGGGGGAAACGGAAGTTGGCGGGGCCCATTTAGGCAGCCTGCTGCTGCGCGAGGAGGGAGCGGTGCCTGTGGTACTGGATGTCAGGGAGATGGTTAGCACTCATCTGGCCATCTTAGCGGGGACGGGATCCGGCAAGTCCTACACGGCAGGAGTTTTAATTGAAGAGCTATTGTTGCCCAAAAACCGGGCTGCCGTTCTTGTTTTTGATCCTCACGGAGAGTACCATACACTGGCAGAGATACAATCTCACCCCAAGTTTTTGGGTGAAGATGGCTACCGCCCTAAAGTCAAGGTTTTCTACCCCAAAGGAATTAAGATTCGCGTCTCCTCCCTTAACTTCTTCGATATCCTGGCCCTACTGCCGGAGACCACCGACCGACAGAAATCTGTCCTAAAGAAAGCCTTTGACAAGGTTACTCAGTTTGATTCAGAGCGTTGGACAATCCAGGATCTAATCGAGGCTGCCTACGAAGTGGATTCCAAGGAAGATGGATCCCAGGGATCCTCCGCCCCTGCTTTGGAGTGGAAGCTGGAACAGATCGATCGCTCTCCCTATTTCAGCACTGTGGAACATCTGGCTCCGCGAGACTTGTTTGAGCCAGGGCAGGTGACCATCTTACAAATGTACGAGATCAGCCAGGAAGAGCAGCAAGTCATTGCCGCCGCCATTTTGCGCCAGGTCAATTCCGCCCGCATCAACACCCAAAAGAAAAAGGTCCGACCTGGAGATGAGAACTACCTGCCTTACCCCGTTTTCATCTTGCTAGAAGAAGCCCACCGCTTTGCTCCTGCCCACGAGCCCTCCCGCTGCAAGCAGGTGTTGCGTACTATTCTCAGTGAAGGACGCAAGTTTGGTCTGGGGGTTGGACTAATCACGCAACGGCCTGGCAAGCTGGATTCAGATATCCTGTCACAATGCATGAGCCAATTTTTAATGCGAATTGTCAACCCTACTGACCAGGAAAATTTACGCCACAGCGTCGAGGCTGCCGGCCGGGATCTGCTCCAGGAACTGCCGGCTTTAAGCAAGGGCCAGGTGATTGTCTCTGGCGTGTGCATCAATACCCCTGTTTTGTGCAAGGTGCGGAGGCGCTACACCCAGCACGGCGGTGAGACGGTGGATATCCTCAGCTCATGGCAAGCTTACTTTCAGCCCCACCGACACCAGGATCGCCTGGCCGAATCTGCCCCCCTCAAGCCCCGTCCTCGACCGCAAGTGGTGGATGGATTGAGTATCGACTAGTCAGCAGGTTGGTTTTGGGGCAAGCAGGATGAGGAAACAGGCCCTTTTGCCAAGTTGGCTGCGCATCACGGCTGCAGTTCTGCTGGGATCCAGCCCTGCCTATGCCCAGTTGCGGCTGATTCCTGAAGCGGCGCGGCGGGTGTATGAAGTTCTGCCGGATCTACCCTTGGAAAACACCTACATCCCCATTAACCCCAATGACGGCGGCCCTCCAGCCGAAGAAGACACCTTGGTGCGGCGGATGATGCTCTATCACCTGCAGGTGGCCGGGCGTTCCCCCACCGATCGCTTTGATTGGCAACTGACGCTGGCTGACTATTGCGACGCCAACGAGCCAATGGTTGCCCAACAGTATCCCGGCGCCGAGCGCCTGACGGTCAACCCCTACGCTCAGGACAAAGCTGCTGTGCAATCCCTAAGCCGCCAGCAGCGACAAGCCCTGCTGCGGGCACTGGTGCTGGCCTTTGGCGGGGATCCTGACCCTAAGCCTCTGTACATTCCTCCTGACTTGAAGACTGTTCCCACCCTTCCCACCCCAGAACCCATGAAACCCTTGCTGCTTCCTGGCAGGGGAGAGGCTGATCTGCTAAGGCCCTAGGATTTCCCTAAGGAAGAGGGGAGCCAAGAATCGATGTCACGAAGCCAGGTTTTAACGTAAGGTGCGGAATTCCCCACGGTCTATACGGTGGGGAGGGATAGCACCCTCTGACTGATTCTGGTTCTAGGGAGCAAATCATGCCAAAGCCTAGCCCTTCCCAATACACTTTAGTGACCAGTATTTTGTTACAAACACTACGTGCAAGTGAATTCTAAAAACTGCCTCAGCGTCGCTTCTGAGTCTGCCATTCTCGATGCTACACTTGCTGTGGCTTCGACTAAGTCACAAAAGGTGACTGAAACTGTACTGGTAATCAGGCGGCAGACCTTTCGGCTGTACCCCAACAAAACCCAAGAGCGGGCCTTGTTGTCTGCCCGCCGTTTGCACTGCTACCTCTACAACGCTTGCGTTGCTCACCGACGCTATGAGTACCGACGCAACCGCCGGACGGTTACTTACCTTGAGCAGCAGAACCTTCTGCCAGAGTTCAAGCAGGCGTGGCCGGAGTTTGCTCAACTCCACGCCCAATCTCTACAAGCTACAGTTAAGCGGGTAGATTTTGCCTATCAGCGTTTCTTCCAAGGGCTAAGCAAAAAGCCCAAGTTCAAGTCGATCAAGCGGTACTCCGGCTGGACCTATCCCAGCACTGCGGGGTGGAAAGTAGCCAGCAACGGTAAGCACGGTAGCGTTACCCTCAATGATCTGGGCCTCACCCTGAGGATGCGAGGCAAAGCTAAGGACTGGGGGAAACCTACCACACTAACTATTGTCTACAAGCCAACTTTACGGCAGTGGTATGCTTCCTTCACCGTAGAGGTGGAAGTACCTCAGCCTAAGTTTGGTTCTCAGTCAGATTTGAAGTATGAATCTATCGTTGCCTACGATTTGGGCACCGAAACGGCCATAACCTTATATGACGGAAGTGAGTTCTATGAGGTTGCTAATCCTCGGTTTACGCAGAGGAGTGAGGAGAAAGTTCGCAAGGTTGCCAAGCTCAAACGGCGGAAGCGTGCACCTAGGAAGGGGGTGAGGGCTTCTAGGAGATGGAAGAAAATCAACCGACTGGAGGCCAAGCTCAAAGCCAAGGTTGCCCGTCAGCGTAAAGACTGGCAACACAAGGTTACCTCAGAGATTGCGCGTCGTTATGACAAAGGACTCCGTCCCGCTAACGCGAGCGGGGTAACGGAAAAGCTCAACGTCAAGGGCATGACCCGTCAAGCTAAGGGTAAAGAGAAGAAGCGCAAGGCCGGACTAAACAAGTCAATTTTGTCGGTAGGTTTTGCAACCCTCAACCGGCTGCTGACCTACAAAATTGAGCAGAAGGGCGGTCTGGTCTTGTTTCTTCCTACGCAAACCCTCAAGCCGTCTCAGCGCTGTCCGCAGTGCGGTGCTGTTCACAAGGAGTGGGCAGACCTGAGTCATCGCTACCATGTCTGCCTTGCTTGTGGTTTTGCGATACCGCGGGACAGGGGGACGGTGATGGTACTGTACAACGTTGCTACTAATTGGACTCCGTCCCGCTGTCGCGAACAGCAACCGGGGCTGGGAACCCGCCTCGTTAGTCTTGGATGCTTCAGCTCTACTTCACAGACCCGGTACACGGGATCTATGAAGCAACTGGGGCAGAGGAAGAGACAAAAATCTCGCCGTAAAGCGGATGGGGAAACCCCACCCGCCTGCGCGGTGGGGTAGTTCATTCCAAAGTCTTGCCAGTGTAGTTTTCAATGCAGCGCAGAAACAGCTCCACGCCGATGCTGAGGGCGGCTTCATCAAAGTCAAAGCGGGGATGGTGATGGGGATAGTCCAGCCCCTTGGCAGGGTTGGCGGATCCCAGGAAAAAGTAGCAGCCGGGCACCTCGTTGAGGAAAAACGAGACATCTTCCCCGCCCAGGGTCATCTCAGGAACGATCGCGGCTTCTGAACCAAACACTTGGCGGGCGGCTTGTTCTACCAGGGCTGCCATGGCAGGGTCATTGTGAACCGCCGGATAGCCCCGCTCGTACTGGAACTCGTAGGTGGCCCCGTAGGCTTGGCAAATACCGGCCACGATTTCTTCAATACGCCTTGCCATTAAATCCCGCACTTCCGCCTGAAAGCTGCGCACGGTGCCCCAAATCTCTGCCCTGGGAGCGATGACGTTGAAAGTGTCGCCAGCGCGGAAGCGGCCCACCGTCACCACCGCCGGCTGCAGCGGATCCACGTTGCGGGAGACGATGGTCTGCAAAGCGCTCACAATGTGGGATCCGACCACAATGGTGTCCACTGTCTGCTGGGGAAGGGCGGCATGGCCACCTCGCCCAATGACCTCGATTTGAAAGCGATCGGCAAAGGCCATTAAGGGGCCGCTTTTGACGCCAATGGTGCCCAGCGGACGGTTATTCCACAGGTGGAGAGCCAGGAGAGCTTCCACCTCCGGGTTCTTCAGCACCCCTGCTTCTACCATTGGCTTGGCACCACCGGGACCCTCTTCGGCGGGCTGAAAGATGACCTTGACAGTACCTCTGAGGCGGTGGCGGCGCTGCTGCAGCAGCTTGGCCGTGCCTAGGGCAATAGCCATATGGCCGTCATGACCACAGGCGTGCATAACGTTAGGGACAGTGGAACGGTATTCCACCTCATTGGCTTCATGGATGGGCAGAGCATCCATGTCGGCCCGCAGCGCCAAGACCGGCCCTGGCTCTTCGCCTGTAATAGTGGCTACGATGCCGGTGCGGGCAATGCCGGTCTGGTGCGGGATCCCCCAACTTTTTAAGCGCTGGCTAATGTAGGCAGCGGTTTGCTTTTCCTGGAAGCCCAGCTCTGGGTATTGATGCAGGTGGCGCCGCCAGGTCACCAGTTCCCGCTGGAGGGCTTGAACAGCAGGACGAAGAGCAGGAAAGGACATGGTAAGTTCGAACAGAATGGACAACATTATGGCAGTGCCCTCTGTTGGCTGCAGGGAGCTGCCTAGCGGGAGGGCTTTCACTCGCTATCTAGGCCCATAGGGATCCCTTTGCTGGCGGCAGATCTTGCCAGCGGCCTGGCCCGACGGCGCGCAACGCCTCCGGCAGGGAGATGGCTCCTGAGTAAAGGGCTTTGCCCAAAATAACTCCCGCCAGCCCGGAGAGGCTAAGCAGGGCAAGCAAATCGGTAAGCGAGCCAATCCCACCGGAAGCGATGACAGGCAGGCGGGAAACAGCCAGGACCTGCCGCAACTGCTCCAGGTTGGGGCCGGCTAAGGTGCCATCCCGGCTGATGTCGGTGTAGATGATCCCTGCAACCCCTTGCGCTTCTAACCGTTGCACTAGCTCGGTGGCTTGCAGGGGGGTGGTGTTCAGCCAGCCGCGGGTGGCCACTTGCCCTTGGCGGGCGTCGATCCCCACCCAAATCCGGCCAGGCAAGGCCTGCGTCATCGCCTCTAAGGTGTTGGGATCCTCTACAGCTACAGTGCTGACAATTATCCGATCCACCCCCAACTCCAGCAACTGCCGCGCCCGTTGCAGGGATCGGATCCCACCCCCCACCTGGACTGGGATGGCGACCTGGCGGACGATGCGCTCTATGATGGGTAGGTTGACCGGATCCCCACTTCTGGCCCCGTCCAAATCCACCACATGCAGGCGGGGAGCCCCCTGAGCTGCCCAGGCCTCGGCCTGTTGGATAGGGTCGTCAGCCACCTGCTCCGCCTGGGCATAGTCTCCCTGGTAGAGGCGCACAGCGTGGCCCTGCAGGAGGTCGATGGCGGGGATTACCTCTAAAAAGGCATGGCGGTAAGGCATGATGAGATCCCCTAGGGAGCTTCACCAGTATCGCCCAGGAGGGGGAGAAATTGGGGCGACTATGAACGCGCGTCAGCTGGCTCTGCTGGCTCTACAGAAGATTGAGCGACACAATGCCTACGCTGACGTGGTGCTAGAGCACCTGTTGGCCCGCAGCCACCTGATCCCTGCCGACTGCCACCTGGTCAGCGAACTGGTGTACGGGGTTACCCGCCGCCGCCGCACCCTCGATGCCCTGCTGGACTGCTTCGCCCGCCACCCTGCTCATAAGCAGCCTCCGGACTTGCGGCTCATTCTCCACCTTGGCCTCTACCAACTGGCCTTTTTGGATCACGTTCCGCCCAGGGCCGCCATCCACACCAGTGTGGAACTGGCCCGCCAAGTGGGTTTGGGATCCCTAGCGGGGGTCGTGAACGCCATCTTGCGCGCCTACCAGCGGCAAGTCCTGGAGCAGCCGGAAAGGGATCCCCTCAAGCCCTTACAGGGCACTCTGCCAGCCGACCCAATTCAGGCTTTGGGGATCCGGCACAGTTTTCCCGACTGGCTGGTGCGCCTGTGGTGGGAGCGCCTAGGGCCGGCAGAGACCGAGCAGTTGTGCGCCTGGTTCAACCGAGCCCCCCACCTGGATCTGCGGGTGAATCCCCTGCGGGTAGGGATCGACAGGGTTATCCAAGCCTTTGCAGAGGTGGGGATCCCAGCTGCTCCCATCCCCGATGTGCCGGGCGCCCTACGGCTAGGGCGGCCTGCCGGCGATATCAGGGCCCTGCCCGGCTTTGCCCAGGGCTGGTGGAGTGTTCAGGATGCCAGCGCCCAGCAGGTGGTGCATTGGCTGGATCCCCAGCCAGGGGAACGGGTGATCGACTGCTGTGCCGCCCCCGGCGGCAAGACCACCCACATGGCCGAGCAGATGCAGGATCGCGGCGAGATTTGGGCTTTGGATCGCCACCCCCACCGCCTGCGCCGTCTGAGGGAAAATGTCCAGCGCTTGGGCTTGAGCTCGATCCGTCCCCTGGCCATCGACCTATTGGCCTTGAGCACTGCCACCGAGCCTCCTGCTCCCCTGCCCCCCTGGCAAAGCGCTGACCGAGTGCTGCTAGATGCCCCCTGCTCGGGTCTGGGCACCCTGCACCGCCATGCCGACGCCCGCTGGCGCCAAACCCCAGAGCAGATCCCAGAGTTGGCCCACCTGCAGGCTCAGCTTCTGCAAGTAGCAGCCCGTTGGCTAAAGCCGGGTGGGCTGTTGGTGTATGCCACCTGCACCCTGCACCCTGCTGAAAACGAGGAAGTTATCCAGTCTTTTCTCAAGACCCACCCCAGTTGGGCGCCAGAAGGGGATCCCTTGCTCATCTGGCCCCATCGGCAAGATCGGGATGGGTTTTTTATCCAGCGGCTGCGCCGGCGCGATTAGGTCCTCCCTGCCCTCTCCCCATGGCTGCTGAGCTACTCACCAGCCCCAAGAACCCCTGGATCCGCAAGTTGCGGCAGCTGCATTGCAGCAAAGGCCGGCGGGAACAGGGCGCCTTTTTGGTGGAGGGATCCCACCTCCTCGAAGAGGCCCTACGGGTCGGCTGGCCCCTGCAGGCTCTCTGCTACACGCCCGAGTGGGCTGAGCGTCACCCTCAATTGCTAGCTAACCTGCCCAGTCACCTACGGCGGCAGGCAGTCAGCCCAGCGGTCCTAGCGACGCTCTCTACCACTGAGTCTCCCCAAGGAGTCGTGGCTGTGGCCATCAGGCGGCCGAGCCTTCCTCCCCCCTTGTCGGAAGTACGCTTGGGCCTTGTGGTAGAAACCCTGCA
Source organism: Synechococcus sp. H70.2 (assembly GCF_047462275.1). NCBI lineage: Bacteria > Bacillati > Cyanobacteriota > Cyanophyceae > Synechococcales > Synechococcaceae > Synechococcus > Synechococcus sp. H70.2. Next base: position 3,325 of record NZ_JANSIU010000014.1, on the reverse strand, counting down.
AGATCCAGGCAACTTGGGATCCCTGATCCGCGTTGTAGCTGCCGCAGGAGCCGATGGCCTCTGGTTAAGTGCAGGCAGTGTTGATCCCGAAAACCCCAAAGTCCTGCGGGCTTCTGCCGGCCAGTGGTTTCGCTGCCCGCCCCAGGTTCTGCCCGACTTGACCGCCTGGCTCCAGGCCTGTCGCCGCCAGGGGATCCAAATCTTGGCGGCTACCCTCTCCCCCACTGCCACTTGTTACTGGGATCAAGATCTCACTCGCCCCACCCTTTTTCTCCTGGGCAACGAAGGAGCCGGTCTAAGGGAAACAACTCTCCACCAAGCCGATGCCCAGGTGCGAATCCCCATGGCCGAGGGCGTCGAATCCCTCAACGTGGCCATGGCGGGCGGGTTACTCCTTTACGAGGCCCTGCGCCAGCGGCGATCCCAAGGAAACAGCAGCTAGCCGCTCCCCCAGAACTCCTCCTCGGCAAAGACCGCTTCTTCTTCCTGCTCTCCCTCCTCTACCCCTGCTGGGCGGCTGGCAGAAACTGTCACCCCCGCCGAAAGCTTTTCTCGCACAGCCGCTTCCACTTCCGCTAGCAGCTCCGAGTTTTCCTTTAAGTAAACAACCAGATTGTCTCGCCCTTGAGCAACATTTTCCTCCTTGTAGCTGTACCAAGAGCCGCGCCGTTTGAGAATGCCCATCTCCTCGGCCAGATCGATAATGCAGCCGATATTGGAGATCCCCTGGCCAAAAATGATGTCAAATTCCGCCCGCCGAAAAGGTGGGGCAACCTTGTTTTTCACCACCTTGACCCGCGCTCGGATCCCGTATTCTTCTGACCCTTTTTTCAGAGTTTGTACGCGGCGAATATCCAGCCGCACCGAGGCATAGAACTTGAGGGCGTTGCCCCCTGTGGTGGTTTCCTGCGGCCCATAGCCAACGCCGCTAATTTTGGAACGCAACTGGTTGAGGAAGAGAACAATTGAGCCCGTCTTGCTGACGCTGCCTGCAATCTTGCGCAGCGCTTGGCTCATCAGTCGGGCTTGCAGCCCCAGATGAGCATCTCCCATGTCTCCCTCTAGCTCAGCTCGAGGAACCAGCGCCGCTACCGAATCCACCACAACGATATCCACCGCCGCAGAGCGCACCAGTTGGTCGACAATTTCCAGGGCGGCCTCCCCTGTATCCGGCTGGGAAATCAGCAGATCCTGGATATCGACCCCCAAGGCTGCCGCGTAGGCTGGATCCAGAGCATGTTCCGCATCCACAAAAGCAGCGGTTCCCCCTTGTTTTTGCACCTCGGCAATCGCGTGTAAGGCAAGAGAGGTTTTTCCCGACGACTCCGGCCCAAAGATTTCGATGATGCGCCCCTTGGGGTAGCCGCCGCCCAAAGCCAAATCAAGGGTAAGGGCACCACTGGGGACAGTCTCCACCCGCATCTGGGTGGCATCCCCCAGGCGCATGATTGCCCCTTTGCCAAAATGGCGTTCAATCTGGCCCAGCACCTGCTCTAGAGCTTTGCGTTTCTCTGCCTTCAGCCTGTCCAAGTCATCACCGTTGCTTGCGCCGGCAGCTTTGCGGGCCATGGCCAGCACCCTCCCCCAGCAGTTGCGGTGAGAAGTTGAGCCTGCATTCTAGCTCGGCAGGCTGCTGGGAGACCAGACCAAAACAAGTCAGCTAAGCTCCCCTCACCCTTTGGGAGAGGGGCTGGGGGTAGAGTGGGCTAACAAGGATCTGCGTCAAGAAGGCAGCTGTGTTCATGACTTTGGTCTTACGCTCCCCCGGCCCCCTTGTGTTTAGCTGGGGACCCTTTAGCCTGCGCTGGTATGGCCTACTAATCGGCCTGGCAACCGTCTTGGGCCTTTTTCTAGCTCGTCACCTGGCAGCGCGGCGTGGCCTTTCCCCGGAGGTCATGCCCCACCTGCTGCTGTGGCTGGTCGCGGGATCCCTGCCCTTTGCTCGCTTGTACTATGTGGTCTTTGAGTGGGAGCGATATCGAGATGGCCCTTGGTGGAAAGTTTTAGCCCTTTGGCGGGGAGGCATGGCCATCCACGGCGCTTTGCTAGGCGGCAGTATAGCCCTCTACCTCTTTGCCCACCGGCATCGGCTGAACTTCTGGCTGCTGGCCGATTGCATCGTTCCTTCTCTCAGTCTTGGTCAGGGGATTGGACGGTGGGGCAACTTCTTCAACAACGAGGCCTACGGAGAGGTGTTGCCTCCAGACAGTCCTTTGTGGGTGCAACTGCAGCTTCCTGACGGCTCTCGAGTACATCCCACCTTTTTGTACGAATCCCTCTGGAACTTCAGCCTCTTTGGGATCCTGCTCTTTTTGAGCTATCGGCGTCAGCCTCCGCCTGGTAGCCTCCTAGGTCTCTACCTGCTGGGGTACAGCCTTGGACGTTTCTGGATCGAGGGGCTACGCACCGACAGCCTCATGCTGGGATCCCTGCGGGTAGCTCAGGCAGTCAGCTTAGTCCTTGTCGGGGTTGGCTTGGCTTTGATAGGGACAGCTCAAAGACGCACTCCTGTACAAGGGGATGGGAGGGCCTCCTCAGCTAACCCCTCACTAGCAATCCCCGCTCCTAAGCTCCTTGAGAAGGAGATCCCAAATGGCGGATCTATCGATCACAAATGAAGGGCTTTGGCAGGAAGCCTTTCCTCTAGTCCTGCCGTCTGCTGCTGCCACCCAATCGCTAGCAGCTCTTCTGGGGCAAACTGCCACTCGCCTTCTCACCTCCCCAGGCCAGTGGCCTGCTTCCCCTCGGGCGGTTAGGGCCGACTCCACCGCCGGGCTTGTTATTCTTCTTGGGGGCAGTCTAGGCAGCGGCAAGACTACCTTTGTGCAGGGACTGGGGCAGGGATTGGGGATCCCTGAACCTATCGATAGCCCCACCTTTGTGCTGGTGCAGGAATACCGCACGGGACGGATCCCTCTCTTCCATTGCGATCTCTACCGCCTGGGGCCTGCCTCTACTGCCTGTGCCAGTGAGGTAGAGCTTTCGGCTTTGGAGGAGCTGGGGCTGGAAGAGCTTTGGGGCCAGGTTGGGATCACTGCCATCGAGTGGCCTGATTACCTTCCCTACTTGCCTCCAACGTATCTTTGGCTACAGCTAGAGTCCCATCCGCAGTCGGAGGGATCCCGCTTGCTATACGTCAAGGGCAAGGGGTTCGAGACGGCCCAGCTTTGGCAGCAGGTGCTTTCTCAGCTCCCTCGACAAGACACCGAAGGCAGAGAGGCAGTTACCTACAGTGAGCAATCGGAAATTCTAAAAAACCCGCTTTGGGGTACTTGACGTTGAGGGGTGGTGTGGGATAGGGTAGTGAAGCGCTGACAAGGCCACC
>NZ_JANSIU010000013.1:0-56346 GCF_047462275.1 Synechococcus sp. H70.2 | reverse complement strand
CTCACTCCTCTGCGTAAACCGAGGATTAGCAACCTCATAGAACTCACTCCCGTCATATAAGGTTATGGCCGTTTCGGCGCCCAAATCGTAGGCGACGATAGATTCATACTTCAAATCTGACTGGGAACCAAATTTAGGCCGAGGTACTTCCACCTCTACAGTGAAGGAAGCGTACCACTGCCGTAAAGTTGGTTTATAGACAATAGTTAGTGTGGTAGGCCTCCCCCAGTCCAAGGACTCCGTCCCGCTAACGCGACTGGCTTTGCCTCGCATCCTCAGGGTAATGCCCAAGTCTCTGAGAGTAACGGTGCCGTGCTTACCGTTAGTATTGACCTTCCACCCCGTAGCGCTAGGATATGTCCAGCCAGAATACCGCTTGATCGACTTAAACTTGGGCTTTTTGCTTAGCCCCTGGAAGAAACGCTGATAGGCATAATCTACCCGCTTGACCGTAGCTTGCAAAGCCATGGAGCTGAGCTGAGCGAACTCCGGCCATGCTTTCTTGAACTCTGGCAGAAGGTTCTGCTGCTCGAGGTAACTAACCGTCCGGCGGTTGCGTCGGTACTCATAGCGTCGGTGAGCAACGCAAGCGTTGTAGAGGTAGCAGTGCAAACGGCGGGCCGACAACAAAGCCCGCTCTTGGGTTTTGTTGGGGTACAGCCGAAAGGTCTGTCGCCTGACTACCAGTGCAGTTTCTGTCACCTTTATAGTTCAGTCGAAGCTACAATAACTGTAGCATAAAGATTGGCGAGTTTTATGGTTGAACTACGAAGAAAGTGTACTGGGGAAAGGCTAAGCTTTGGCATGATTCTAAGTGCATTGGGCGGTGCACCTCTAGAAATTGTGAAGCGATATATCCAGAATCAGTCAGGAGGCGCTATCCCTCCCCACCGTATAGACGGTGGGGAATCCCGCGCCTTACGTTGAAGAGCACTTGTCGGTAGCCCCCCCTTCCTTTTCCTGGAAATGGCCGCTGCTTACTCCTCCAGCTGCCAGGGATCCTGGGCTACTTCCTCATCGAAGAGGCGGGGTGGGCGCATGGCCAGGAGCACCTGGCCGAGGAGGGGAGAGGAGGGCAAATCCTCAATCCACTCCAGGGACAGCCATCCCTCCCGATCCACCAGAAAAGCCCCCGCCCTTTCTTCCCAGGTGCGCACGGCCCGATCCACCACCAGCAAGACAGGATCCTGCTCTTCTTCAGAGGCCACCGGCCAGTCCAAGAGGGATCCCAGAAGCCGATTTTCCACCTGTAGGGCCACAGGGTCGGCGGCCCTTTGAAGGGCTGGCCAAGCGGGCAGGGCTATCCACATCTGTCCCGCGGCGCTGCTGACCCAGCCAAAAGGTCCTTGGGGCGCGGCAGCCGGGATCGCTTCCCAAGTGGCGGTGGCCAAAGGCAGAGCTCCAGCCACCGGCAACAAGCGGGGCAGCTCCTCCTCTGGGCGGAATACCGCCAGCCTTGGCAAGGGCTTGCGCCGAGAGCCGGGAGCCAGCATCGACAGAAGCTGCTCAATCTGACGGCGGGCCGTCTCGCTGTGGACATACTGGAAAGCCCGGCCAATGGCTCGTGTCCGCTCCTGCAAATCGCGGGTTTGCTGGGCAGTCTTCCAGGCTTGATAGGCTACTGCATCCCCAGGGTGATCGGTAAACCCTTCGGGGAGCTGCTGCAGTTGGGCATAGCTTTTCACAGCCCGAGCTATCTCGTGGGTCTCCTTAGCACCTAGGTTGCGGCTCGCCACCAGCTCCGCCACCCGGATGCGATCCTGGGGTGAAAGGATGCGCAGCTCGTAGAGGATGTCGCTACCTCGCTGGGCAAAGTGCTCCAAGAGGGCTGAGCTGGCGCCTGCTTTGGCCATCCCCTCGTAAACCTGGGCGGCGACAACAATCTGGTTTTGCTTGGCAGGCTCAAGCCCAGTTGCCTCAAAGATGGCCTGGGGAGTCATTTTCTGTTGCTGCAGGCTTTGGCAGGCCTTGGCCCAATCCAACCACCCCCCCTCTCGCCGTCGCAGCTGCTCCAGCAACCCACTGGGATCTGCCTTTGGGGCAGAGGGTTCAGGCAAATGCTGACTCATGGCAAGGCTTCCTCCGCAACAACCATTGAAAAATAGCGCAAAACCCACAGGAGGTTAAAAGTGCAACCGGTCAGTACGATTTTTTTACGGACTTCCCCTGGGCTAAGTTGGCCGTCCTCTCCTTAGGCCAGGGGAATTACCTCAGCAGCATAGTTACCCGCTGGCAACTGGTTGAAATCCAACTGCCACAGCTGGAAGCGCTGCAGCTTGTCTCCCGTGGGCACCTGCAGCCAGACCCGTCCCTTTTGTCCCACCTGCAGTACCCTTGAGGTGGCGGGCACAGCTACCTGGGCTAGGGGATCCCCCCCCTTGCTATACAGCCAGAGGGACGAGAACCCCTCCCCCTCCTGACACAGCAGCAGCACACCCCAGGGGGCCTTGGCCATCTGAACTGGCCACCCTTTTAAGAACCAGCGGCGCAGCCGCAGGGGGTTGAGCTGCACTACACTCAGATGGGGGCAGCAGCCCTCTCTCCCCCCATCGCTGGGGGCAAATAGCAGCCGTTCCCCCAAGCTAAGCACCTCCCCCTTGGGATCTAACGGAAGGCGATAGCAGAGCGGCTGCGCTCCCGTCTGCCCAGTTTGTGGGTAGGGCAACACGCATAGGTTCACCCACTGCTGTCCCCCCCCTCCTAGCAGTACCAGCTGCTGCGAGAGGGCTAGTAAGCGAGGTAGGGATCCCACCGGCACCTGCCAAGGCCAGCGGAAATAGCAGTGGAACTCCGAGAAGAGCCGAGCTACGCTTGGCCCCCTCGGCAGCCATTGCACTGCCCCCATTTCCTTGGCAGTAGCCCAAATGAGCTCCTGCCGCTCCTCCAGCCAGGTGGCTTGCCACTCCTCTTCAAAACTCAGCAGGGGGCGGATGCGGGCAGGACTGAGGTGGAGAAGGCTACTTTTGCCAACGGCCAGGGCTTCCGGAAAAGTCCCCAGAAACACTACCTCCTGCAGCGGTTCGGCCAGGGGGAAACGGGCCAGAGGTGGCGCCCCTGCGGCAGGGGTCTGCAGCTCTAGCCACTCTAAGCTCTGGGAGGTCACTCGCAGCAGCAGGGGGGAGCGGCAGCCGCTGGGATCCTCACAGACATAAAACTTCTGCAATCTGCTGTCGCCGCCAGAGCCGGCAGCGGGCAGATCCCAGACCTGCACCCCGGGGGGTAACTGGCGCAGCACCCGCGGGCCAACCCAACAGGCAGCTGGCTCCTGCCACTCCTGGGCAAACGCGGCCAAGGCCGAACGCATCTGCGCTGCTGTGCGGAACCGCCGCAGGGGCAGCTTGCGCAGAGCCACCTCAAGCAACGCTTGCAAAGGTGCCGGAATCCCCTCCGGGCAGACAAAGCACTGGTTGAGGTGGGCGTGCATCAACTGGCTGGGGGAGCCGGAAAAAGGCCGCCGCCCTGTCAGCAGCTCCAGCAGGATGATCCCCACCGCGTAGAGATCTGAGGCAGGGCTAAACTGGCCGTAGAACCGCTCCGGGGCCATGTAGGCCGGTGAGCCGGTGGCCGTGATCTCGCCCGGGGCAGGCTGGGGGTGACGGGCGATGCCAAAGTCCGTCAGTTTCAGTTGCCAGCCCTGCGGCGTGGGTTTAAGCAGGATATTTTCGGGCTTCACATCGCAGTGAATTACCCCCTGTCGATGGGCATGATCCAAGCCGGCCAAGATCTGATCCACAAAGCCCAAAACCTGCTTGACCGGCAGCCACAACCCCCGCTCCACCTGGTCAATCAGCTCCCGCAGCGTGCCTCCCTCGCAGTACTCCAGCACCAAATACCGCCCCTCACGGGCATGTTCCAGAGCGTAGCAGCGGGTGATGTTGGGGTGGTTCAACGTCAGCAGATAACGCAGCTCCCGCAGCAGGTTGGGGGTGGGAAAGCGCTCCACCGGCAGCTCCTTGAGGGCCACCAGATCCCCCCCTTGGCGGGGCCGGGCGCAGAAGACACGCCCATACTGCCCTTGGCCAGCCAACCCCAAGATCTGGTAGCTGTCGTGGATGGACTTGGTGGTACGGGTGCGTCGGGACACAGTTCTAGGGAAACCAATGGCAGCCCTTTTTGTCCCTCTGGAAACTCTAGGAGCCGGTTAATTGCCTGAGCAGATCTGCGGCGTGGGTTCCTACCTTGACCTGGGTGATAACGGCCTCAATCTTCCCCTCCGGGTCGATGACAAAGGTGGTGCGGTGGATGCCGTTATAGACCTTGCCCATGAACTTTTTCGGGCCATAGACCCCATAGGCCCTGGCCACCTTGGCCCCCTCATCCACCAGCAGGGGAAAGGGCAGTTGCAGCTTTTGGGCAAACTTTTGGTGGGAACGGGCGTCGTCGGCACTCACCCCCAAGATCTGGATCCCCTGCGCCTGATAATCCGCGTAGGCATCGCGAAAGCCACAGGCCTCTTGCGTGCAGCCAGGGGTGTTGTCGCGAGGGTAGAAGTAGAGGACCACCCGCCGGCCCCGCAACTGGCCTAGGCTAATCAGCCTGCCCTCGGCATCGGGCAGGGTAAACTCCGGGGCTGGATCTCCAACGGCAAGGGGCATGGGCGGGATCCCTCTTAGCTGGATTTTTTGGGAGCGAGGATCATCGTAATGTTCCGACCCTCCTTCTGCGGAGGCTGCTGCATTTCCGCCACCTCTTGTAAGTCTCTGAACAAGCGGTGCAGCAATTCTTCCCCCAGCTCGGCATGCTGCGCCTCGCGGCCGCGGAACATTACCGTGGCTTTCACCTTGTCTCCCTCCCCCAAGAACTGCTGGGCACTCCGCAGGCGGACGTGGTAGTCGTGCTCGCCGATGTTGTAACGAAACTTCACTTCCTTGATCTCGGCGGTATGTTGCTTTTTGCGGGCCTCCCGTTCCTTTTTCTCCTTCTCAAACTTGAACTTACCGTAGTCCATAATGCGGCAGACAGGAGGATCCGCCTTGTCACTCACCAAGACCAAGTCCAGATCCTTTTCCTCGGCTATGCGCAGGGCTTCTTGGGGGCTCATGATCCCCAGCTGGGTGCCATCGGTATCGATGAGACGGATTTTGGGGAAGCGAATCCGCTCGTTGATAGCAGGCAGCTCTCCGCGCTGCTTAGGGGGAAAGCGGTCAAGGGGACGTTCGACGGACAAGTTTTCCTCTCTCTAAACGGACAACGAAAAGATGGTAGTCTGCTCTGCACCGTTGCTGGCCAATGGGGAAAAACCCTGCTCCCTTGGCCGGAAGGGCAAGAGCTCCTGCAACCTATACTAGCTGGCATTTTTTGTTTTTTTCTAGGAGCTTTGGACTTGCCCAGGGGAAAAATATTGCTGGATTGGGGTAACAACCGCGGTAGGATAACCAGATGGCAGCCCTGCTGGCAACGAGGGCAGGGCAAAGTTGGTTTCCTAGTTTACAGGGAGAGCAAAAGCGGTGCAACTGGGTTTAACGGAACGGGAACTGAAAGAGCTGGCCCAAAAGTCAGTCCAACTGATCCTCAGCCCCCGCGAGGGCGACAGTGAGGCGTTGGCCCAGTACAAGACCTCAGCAGAGTTTCGGGCTGCAGTTCACCTAGCCTGTGCAGCCATGGTGCTAGTTTTGGCGGAAAACAACGAGCGCCTCAGCCAGCAGTTGGCTGCCTTGCAGGAAAAGGGATCAAACCCTGCCAGCTAAGCAAGCCAAACGGCCATGCCTTCAGAGCCACCAGTGCGCAGCGAGCGGGACTCGATGGGGGAGCGGCAATTGCCCCAGTCGGTCTACTACGGCATCCAAACCGCCCGGGCTCTTGAAAATTTTCCCATCAGCGGCCTCAAGCCGCTACCGGAGTACGTGGAGGCCTGTGTGCTCATTAAAAAGGCGGCGGCTGAAGTCAACGGCGAGCTGGGCTGCATTCCCCCTGAGGTGGCCAAGGCCATCGTCCAAGCAGCGGACGAGATCCTCCAGGGATCCCTGCGGGATCAGTTTGTGGTGGATGTCTACCAGGCCGGGGCAGGCACCTCCCACCACATGAACGTCAACGAGGTGCTGGCCAACCGCGCCCTGGAGATTCTCGGGGAGCCTAAGGGGCGCTACGAGCGGGTTAGCCCCAACGACCATGTCAACTATGGCCAGTCCACCAACGATGTCATCCCCACCGCCATTCGTCTGGCCGCCCTACTGCGGGTGCAGCGGGATCTCCTGGGCACGCTGGACAACCTGGTGGCGGCGCTGGAGCAAAAGGCGCAGGAGTTTCGCGCCATCCTCAAGGCGGGCCGCACCCATTTGCAGGATGCAGTGCCGGTGCGCCTAGGGGACAGCTTCGGCGCCTACGCAGCCATCTTTGCCCAGCACCGCCGCTGGATTGAGGAGGCCAGCCAAGCCCTGTGCAGCCTGGGGCTGGGGGGAAGCGCCGTTGGCACCGGCCTCAACACCCATCCCCTATACCGGCAAAAGGTGGTGCAGCGGCTGGCAGAGTACACCCAGTTGCCCCTCACGCCGGCTCCCCATCCCATGGCGGCGATGCAGAGCATGGCCCCCTTTGTGCACCTATCGGGATCCCTGCGCAACCTGGCCCAAGACGGCATCAAATTGGCCAATGACCTGCGGCTGATGGATTCCGGCCCTAAGACCGGCCTTAAAGAGATCCAACTGCCGCCGGTGCAGCCCGGCTCCTCCATCATGCCCGGCAAGTACAACCCGGTGATGGCTGAGATGCTGAACATGGTCTGCTTTCAGGTCATCGGCCTCGACACTGCCATTGTCCTTGCGGCCCAGGCAGGGCAGTTTGAACTCAACGTGATGATGCCCCTGATTGCCTATAACCTCCTGCATAGCCTGCAGATCCTCAACAACAGCCTGCGGGTCTTTACTGAACGTTGCGTCAGCGGCATCACCGCCCAGGCGGATCGCTGTCGCAGCTATGCAGAGGGGACACTGGCTTTGGTGACTGCCCTCAACCCCTACATTGGCTACCTGCAGGCGGCAGAAGTGGCCAAGATCTCCCTGGAAACGGGGAAGCCCATCCGCCAGATTGTCCTAGAGCGCAACTTGATGAGCCCAGAAGAGGTGGCCAGGGTGCTAGATCTAGAGGCAATGAGCCAGATGCGCGTCTAGCCCCTCTGCCACAAAGGCCATTGGCCTCCGCCCCTTCCCCGTCAACACCCCTTTGCCGAGCAAGCCATGGCCGACAGACGACTAAGCTGGTGGACCAAGCTGGCCTATGGGGTGGGGGATCTGGGCACGGGCATGACGGCCAATATCCTCATCTTTTTCCTGCTGCCCTTTCTCACCAATACTGTCGGCCTGGCGGCGGGCCTGGCCGGCAGCATCTACGCCATCACCCGCTTTTGGGATGCCCTCAACGATCCCCTCATCGGCATCCTCAGCGACCGCACCCGCAGCCGTTGGGGTCGTCGCCGCCCCTGGTTGCTGTTTTCGGCTCTTCCCTTTGCCCTGACCTTTGCGGCGCAGTGGTGGATCCCTTTTCCCGGTCGAACTGGGCTTTTGTTTGCCTATTACCTGGCGGTGTCGCTGCTGTTTAACACCTTCTACTCTGCCGCCAACATTCCCTATGCCTCTCTGACAGCGGAGCTAACCCAAGACTACGACGAGCGCACCCAGCTCAACCAGTTCCGCTTTGCCTTCTCGGTGGGGGGCAGCATGGTTGCAGTAGTCACCTTTCCGCTTTTGGTTAACCTGCTGCCGGATCGGGCTGCTGGCCATCTGCTGGCGGGAGCTTGTTTTGGGGTAATCTCGGCTCTGCCCCTGCTGCTCTGCTTTTGGGGGGTGCGAGAACAGTATCAATCCTGGCGGGATCCGCTGCCCCTACTGCAGCAACTGCGGGTGGCCTTCAGCAACCGCCCCTATCTATTTGTCAGCGGCATCTACCTGTGTTCTTGGCTGGCGTTTCAGTTTACGGCCACGATCATCCCCTATTTCATCGTTTTCTGGATGCAGTTGCCGGAAGTGTGGATCTCGCTAGTGGTGTTGGCGGTTCAGAGCGTTGCGGTGCTGACCCTGTTTGCCTGGACGCGACTGAGCGCCCACCTGGGCAAGCGCGCCATGTACCTGATCGGGGCGGGGTTTTGGCTGATCTCCCAAGCCGGCCTGTTTTTCCTACAGCCCGGCCAGGAGCGGCTCATGATTGCCCTGGCGCTGTTGGCGGGGGTGGGGGTTTCGGCCACGGCCTATCTCGGCCCCTGGTCGATGTTGCCGGATGTCATCGACCTGGATGAGCTGCAAACTGGGGAGCGGCGGGAAGGGATCTTCTACGCCTTGATGGTGTTCCTGCAAAAGGTAGGCCTAGGACTGGGGCTGTTTTTCCTAGGGCAAGTTCTGGAGTGGTCTGGCTTTATCCCTTCGGTGGCCGGGGAGCCGCCGCCCACCCAGCCGGAATCGGCCCTGTTGGCCATCCGCCTTGCCATTGGCCCCTTGCCGGCGGTGGTTTTAATCGGCGGCATCCTGCTGGTGTGGCTCTACCCCATCACCCGGCAGCGCCACCGGCAGATCCTGCAGGAACTAGAAGCAAGACGGGCGGGAGGGGGTCGCTTCCCCTCTGTTAGTTGAGAAGGATGCGCAGGCCGCTGCCGGAAGGCTGCACCGGCTCGGAGTTGGGCAGAATCCGCAGGCCGCTGCCGCTGGGCCGGATCCCGGTGTTGAAAGTGTTGGAGCGGCCATCCCGCTCGTAGACCACCACGTCGTTGGGATTGAACTGGGAGCGGCAGATGATGGGGGAGTTGTCGGCAGCAGTGGCGGCGCTGCAGCGGTAGCCAGGGGCAGAGACCACTTGGCCCTCGGCATCAATGGAAAAAGGAACTCCCCTGGGCGGGAACGGAGCCAAGAGCGGCTGGCCGGGGTTGAGGATAACCGAGCCACCGGTGCTGGGTTCGACAACGATCCCGCGGCCATCAATGACGATCCGCTGGGCTTGGGCAGGAGCGACAGCCCCCAAGAGCAAAGCCAGGCTTAGCCCCAGTGGGCGGGGAAAAAACAGTTTCATCGGACCTCTCCTTTGGCCCAGGGCCATTCCACTCTTTGGGATCCCTAGCTTGATCTTGGCCCCGGTAGAGAGGATGAGCCAGGGCGGAAGCCGTCACCTCGCTTGCCAGGATGGGCACTTGGCCTTCGGCTCGACTACCACAGCCCGGAACGTCCCAGCGCCAGACCCACCACCAACATGCCCAACACCAGAAAAGGCTGAGCGCTGGCCTGGTACTTCACATCATTCTTCAGCGGATCCCGCAGCAGGTACATGTCTTGGAAGGTGATCTGGGGGATAATGAGCAGCACCAAAATCGCCGCATAGAGTTTTAGGCCGGCTCCCAGCAAAAACGAGGCCATGCCGAACTGAAATAGATCAATCATCAGCGCCGCGATCCAGGCCGCCCCCACAGCGCCAAACATCACCGGCAGCGAGGCCAGGCCAAACTGCCGATCCCCCTCCATGCTCTTGAAATCGTTGACCACGGCAATCCCCAAGCCGGCCAAGCTGTAGATTAGAGTTAGGATGCAGACTGTCCAGTTGAGCTGGCCAAACAGAGCGTGCCCCGTCCACCAGGGCAAAGCAATGTAGCTGGCGCCCAGGGCGTAGTTGCCCAGCCAGCCATTGCGCTTTAGTTTCAGGGGCGGCGCCGAGTAGATGTAGGCAATTAGGGCTCCCGCCAGGGCAATGCAGGTGATGACCGGGAAGTCGTGGCCGGTGTACCAATCCAGGGCATAGGCCAGCGCCAGCCCCAAAATCAGCAACACCCAGATCTGGATAACCACCCGCCGGAGGGAGATGGCTCCGGAAGGAATGGGGCGGTAGGGCTCGTTGATGGCGTCAATCTCGCGGTCGTAGTACTCGTTTAGGGTCTGGGTGTAGCCGGTCATTAGGGGGCCGGCCAGGATCATGGCCACCAGGATGAGGGCCACGTTCTCCCAAGTCCAGGTAAAGTGGCCAGAGGAGGCTGCCCCCGGAATCAGACCCCACATCAAGGGGATCCAGGTTACAGGCTTCATTAGCTGTAAGTGAACTTGCCAAACGGAGCGAGACTCCACCTCCGCCCCTTTCATACCCAGGAGTTGACGAACACGCCGGCTGGCGGATCCCTTGTCCGATCCTGGGGCGGTCTTGGGAGCGGCAGCTCTGCTTTCTCCTGCGGCGGGATCTTCAGCAGAGCCTGTTCCGCCTGTTGGCGGTACAGCGGCTGGACCAGAGGAAGTCGTTTCGTTCAGGTTGCTCATGGTGGGGTGCGCAGGCAAACTTCAATACGGGGAGAGCCATCCCTATTCTGCGGCATTTTCTCCCCTTCCCTCAAAGGGCTCCAGCAACCTCGAGAGGTGTCTTACTCTGGCAAGCGGGCAAGTCTAACGCCTGGGTAATAGTAGGCCAAAATTTGGCGGTAGCTCCAGCCCTGGCGGGCCAACTCCTGAGCACCCCACTGGCTCATGCCAATGCCATGGCCAAGCTTGGGATAGGGACTGAAGTCCGGCAGGCTCCGCAAATAAGGGATCCCGTCCACTCCAACGGTCTGGCTCCCGGCACTGGCGCTGTACATGGCATTAACAAACTTTCCCCCGTACACCAGGACTACGCCGCGGGTGGCCCGTGTTGCCTCCAGGGCAGCTGCCGAGCGCTGCGAGAGACCCCGATACACCTGGGAGCGGGTGTCGCTATACACATCAAACCAGCGCCGGGAATTGCGGTGGTAAAGAACATAGGTGCGAGCAGCCACTGCCTGGGCCTTCAGGGCCTCGGGTAAGAAGCGGGATCCCATTTCGGCTTCCACCACACTGGCCACATACTCCTCGAGGTGAACGTAGTTGATGGCCAGCAAGCGGTTGTAGCCCATCAAGAGCACCTTGCCGGAATACCAGCGGCCATTGACTGCCACTAGGCCGCCCTCCGGCGGCTCGATGAACAGTACTGGACTAACGGCCTTGTGCAGCTGCACCCCCCGGGGGCTGGGGCGGGCCCAAAACCCCCTTAGGGGCGGCAGCTCTGCCAACACCTTTCCGCGGCCATCAGTTAGTTGGGCAGGCAGAGAAACTCCCACCACCAAAGGAGTGGCGGTATCGGCCAGCTGTACCCGCACTGTTACCGCCCAAGCCTCTTCCCCCCCTCTCCCCAAGGCGCTTAGAAGCAGGGATCCGATGAAGGCAAGCCAACGCCGCGCTGCCATCTCGAGTTTCTCCAGCAACCTCAGCTTAGGATAGGACAACAGACGGCGAAGAGGCAGGTCCGCAGAATCTCCCAACTTTAGTCGGGGGAGTGTCAATGCCGAAGGCCAACCCCCCCAGCAGCATTACCCCCGTGAGGAAGCGCACCTTTGGGTCGCGGGCTGGGGATCCCCTCTGTTCCTGCTGCCGTTCTTGAAGTGCTGGGGTACAGAGAAAGCCCACCCCTCTTAGCAGGGCAGCGGAGAAAAACCGAGGCCCATAGCCGGTGAGTTCCTGCAAAAAGCCGCCCAACACGGGGCCAATAGCAACCCCCACGGGATTGACCCAACTTCGCCGCGTCTTCCCTCAGGGGCCAGATTCGCTACCCGAGCCACGTAGGCAGTGGCAAAAGCCACAATGCTGATCCCGTGGAAGGCCCACACCAGCGCTACCCACGGAATCCAGCTGGCAAGGGAGCCACTGCTGCTGCTCCTACCGACAGCTGTGGCCATCTGACAGGCGTCCCAGCCAAGCTGGAAAAGCCAGCAGCCCAACCGGGAAGGCCCCCTCACCAGGCCCACCTGTTGGCTAGTGCTGCTGGCATCCTTGAGGCAGAGGGGCAGGGTGGGTAGCAGGGAGGACAAACTGGCCCAGAAAAGCCGGCCGGCTACGAACAAGATGCCCAAGTTGCGTCGCTGCGCTGGCTGGAGCTGCCCCCTTTCCTCACCTGCACTTCCTCTCAAGTCTCCCTTGGAGCTCAAACTCAGACAGTTGCTTCGGGTGGGGGCCCCAAGGCCTACCGCATTGGTCGAGCTGCAGACGACATCTCAAGGAGGCGGGTGGCAGCTTCCCTGAGGCTGGACTCGGAGAGGTCAGGCAGCTCAAGCCGGGCCCGAATACGATGAAAGTTCCGCTGCAGGCTGTGCCGATAGGTGGGATCGTAGTGCTGCTCCAGTAGCTCCCGGACAAACTGCGGCCAGTCTTGGGCATCGATGAGCTCAAACCAGCGCTGCAGGCGGGCCTGGCCGTGGCGGGACTTGAGAGACTGCAATTTTTCCTTTAGCGCCTGGGGGTGGGCAATCCAGTGGGGATAGTGGGCAATCAACCCCTTCACCCGCTCTTCCAGGGGCAGCTGCACCTCTATGCAGTCGGCTTGGGTGAGGGCCTGCCAAAGGGCAGGGGGCAGGTGGAGCTGGCCCACCTTGGCACTCTCAGCTTCCACCCAGACCGGCTTGGCGGGATCCCACTTGAGGAAGGCTTGAACCAACTGGCTCTCAAAGAACTTCTGGCTCGGCTGGGGCACCCCCCACTCGCCCCCCAGCACCGATCCCCGGTGGCAGGCCAGCTTTTCCAGATCGAGGACTTGGGATCCCTGGCGCTGCAGGTAGTGGAGCAACTGGGTTTTGCCGCTCCCCGTCGGCCCACAGAGGACGCGGTAGGTGAACTCCTGGGGCAAGCTCTGCAGTTGTCGGCGTACCCAGGCGCGGTAAGTTTTGTAGCCACCTTGCAAAACTGTAACCTGCCAGCCCACCTGGGACAATACCAGCGCCAGGCTGGCCGAGCGCTGTCCTCCCCGCCAGCAGTAGATGAGGGGGTGGTAGTCCCGGTCCTTGTCGGCAAAGTGGGTCTGCAGGTGGCGGGCGATGTTCTGGGCCACCAGGCTAGCTCCCCGCTTGCGGGCCGTGAAGGGATCCACCTGCTTGTAGAGGGTGCCCACCTCTGCCCGTTCTGCATCGTCAAGTACAGGCAGGTTGATGGCCCCCGGCCAGTGGTCCTCGGCAAACTCTGCCGGCGAGCGCACATCGATGATTTCGCTGTAGGTGTGCAGCCAGGGCTCGGCGGTGACGTGAATGGGAGCAGCCACAGACGCAGGGAGGAGGGAGTTAACTAGGTTCTCTCCTGCTTGATCCTGGCAGATCTCTGGGCGAGGGAGCAGCCAAAGGTTGCTTTTCTTCCGTCGGGGCAGGGATCCCTTCCCTCCGCCATAATGGGAGTCCTGGGCTGGCAAGGATTGGGAAATGGTGCAACAGGCTAGCTATGGATCTTGGCGATCCCCAATTACCGCTGACCTAGTGGTGGCCGGGTCCCTGCGCCTAGGGCAACCGGCTTGGGAGGGGAGCGATCTCTACTGGATAGAGGGCCGCCCGCAGGAGAAGGGACGCAACGTGCTGATGCGGCGAGCTGCCGATGGGACGGTGCAGGAACTGACGCCAGCACCCTTCAACGTGCGCACCCGTGTCCACGAGTACGGGGGTGGCGCCTACTGGGTCTCTGAGGGGGTGGTGTACTTTTGCAACTTTGCCGATCAACGGCTGTACTGCCTGCTGCCGGGGTTGGCTCCCCAGCCCCTCACCGAGCCCGGCCCCTACCGCTATGCCGACGGGGTGGTGGACAGGAGGCGCCGGCGCATCCTCTGCGTGCGCGAGGATCACAGCCAGCAGGGAGAGCCAGAAAATACGCTGGTGGCCATCGATCTAGAAAGCGGATCCCAGCAAGTTTTGGCTAGGGGCCACGATTTCTACGCCAGCCCGCAACTCAGCCCAGACGGTCAGACCCTGGTGTGGCTTGCCTGGGATCACCCCCAGATGCCCTGGGACGGCACGGAGCTGTGGCGGGCGGAAGTGGCTCCTGACGGCAGCTTGGGAGAACCCCAGAAACTCGTTGGCGGCCCGGCTGAGTCCATTTTCCAACCCCAGTGGTCGCCGCAGGGGGAGCTTTACTTTGTTTCCGACCGCAGCGGCTGGTGGAACCTCTACCGCTGGGATCCCTCGGGGCCAATTCCCCTCTGTCCTATGGAAGCAGAGTTTGGGGAGCCCCAGTGGGTGTTTGGCCTGAGCACCTACGGCTTTTGTGGGGATGGGCAAATCCTGGCCATCTATCGGCAGGAGGGGCTCTGCCACCTGGCCCTTTTGGATCCGCGTTCAGGACAGCGGCAGGAGCTCCCCCTGCCCTACACCGAGCTCCACAACCTTCAAGTTAGCGGCGAAAAAGCTGCCTTCCTGGCCGGATCCCCCAGCGAAGCCATGGCCCTGGTCGGTCTGGACTTACCTTCTGGCCAATTGGAGGTGGTGGCCCGTTCTAGCAGCGCGGCGGTGGATCCTGGGTACTTGTCGATCCCTGAGCCCATCACCTTTCCCACTTCTGGCGGGACAGTGGCCTACGGCTTCTTCTATCCTCCCAAGAACCGCGACTTCGTGGCCCCTGCCGGCGAAAAGCCGCCCCTTTTGGTCAAAAGTCACGGCGGGCCCACGGGGGCGACAGCAGCCGTGCTCGACTTGGGGATCCAGTACTGGACCAGCCGGGGGATTGCCGTTTTGGATGTCAACTACCGCGGCAGCAGCGGCTATGGACGGGCCTACCGGGAGGCCCTCAAGGGCCAATGGGGCCTTGTGGACGTGGAAGATTGCATTGCTGGAGCCCAATTCCTGGCCCAACAGGGCCGGGTTGACGGCGAGCGATTGCTCATTCGCGGCAGCAGTGCCGGCGGCTACACGACCCTGGCAGCTTTGACGTTTCACAGGGTTTTCCGCGCCGGCACCAGCTACTACGGCATCAGTGACCTAGAAGCGCTGGCCCGGGAAACTCACAAGTTTGAGTCCCACTACTTGGAGAGCTTAATTGGCCCCTACCCCCAACGGCAGGATCTCTACCGAGAGCGCTCTCCCCTCCACCACCTAGAGGGTCTCAACTGCCCGATCATTTTCTTTCAAGGCCTGGAGGACGCCATCGTTCCTCCCAACCAAGCAGAGAAGATGGTAGCTGCCCTGAAGGCCAAAGGGATCCCGGTGGCCTACGTGCCCTTTGAGGGAGAGCAGCACGGCTTCCGCCAGGCGGCCAACCTCAAGCGGGCTCTGGAGGCAGAGCTTTACTTCTACGCCCAGATCCTGGGGTTTCCCCTGCCAGAGCCCCTCGAGCCAGTTCCCATCGCCAACTGGAGTTCTCCCTGCCCTGGCTCAGCGCCTCCCCATTGGGTATCGTAGTCAAGGAGCTGGGGGAGGGAGGCATGGGGAGCCTAACCAGGAACCTCTGGAGGCGATGGGTGGCCGCGGCCTTAGCAGCAGGCGGAGTCCTGGGCGGCGCCCTCTGGGGCTTCTACACTTCTTCCTGGGCAGAACCCGTTGAGATGGCGGCGGTGCCGCCGGCATCCCTAAGCGCGACTTCTGGCGCTGCCTTTTTGCGCGCCTACAGAGCCCTCCAGGCCGGCCAAGCCCAAGCGGCCCTGGAGTCCTTGCAAGGCTTGGAAGAGAAGCTGCCAGTTCTCACCGATGAAATTTGGAAGCTCAGGGCCCAGGCCTACGAAAAGCTGGGGGATCGAGAAACTGCCCGCCAGATCTGGTGGCCCAAGATCTTGCGGGAGTACCCCCACAGTCCTGTAGCCGCCTATGCCCTGTGGGGAATGGGCCAGGTGGAGCAACTGCGACGGCAATTTCCCACTCACCCCTTGACTGCTCGCGCCCTCCAGCACTTGCTGCAGCAGCATCCCGACCGCTACGACCTGCTGCGGGATCTGGCCCAACATCACCCGCAAATCCCTGGGTTAACGCCCCTCTTGGATCGCTGGCGCCAAGCCCAGGAGGGATCCCTCACAGCCTCCGACTGGCAGATCCTGGCCGATGCCTACTGGGAGCAGCGGGAGTACGGCAAAGCCGCCCGCGCCTACAAACACGCCCCTGCCACCCCCCAAAACCTCTACCGCCAGGGCCGCAGCCACCAAATCTCGCGGGAGTTTCCCCAGGCCAGGGCCGCCTACCAAGCGCTGCTGGCGCAATTTCCCGAGGCTGCCGAGGCCTCCCTCACCCGGCGTCGCCTGGCCGAGCTGAGCGACCTGCCGACAGCCATTCAGTTGCTCCGACAGGTAGGATCCGGCTCGGATCCAGAGGCCCCAGAGGCCCTGCTCAGCCTCAGCCAGCTTTATGACCGCAACGGCAGCCCGCAGTCGGCCCAGGCGGTGCGGCAGGCCCTTTGGGAGCGTTTCCCGGCCAGCGAAGCAGCAGCCAACGCCGCCTGGACGGTGGCTTGGCGCCAGGCGCAAGCGGGCAATCTCAGGGCAGCTATTGCTCTGGCCCAGCAGATTGGCTTGGCCCAGCAGGATACGGAAATGGGGGCGCAGCTGCTCTACTGGGCGGGCAAATGGCGGGAACGGCTGGGGGATAGGGCGGCGGCACGGCAAATCTATCAGCAGGTGCTGCAGCGATTCCCTCACACCTACTACGCCTGGCGGGCGGCGGTGCAACTGGGCTGGCCAGTAGGAGATTTCTCCAGCGGCCGCCAAAGGGTTGAGGTGGACTTTCAGCCGGTGCGCCAACCGTTGCCGGCGCTCTCTGAGGCCACGCAAACTTTGCATCTCATCGGCGCCAGCCAACTGGCCTGGGAGCGCTGGCAGGGGGAAATGGCTCTGCGGCACCGGGATCCGCGCCAGATGAGCGTGGCCGAGCGCTTTGCCAGCGGCATTTTGCGCAACAACGCTGGCGAACACCTCCAGGGGATCAACCAGGTGGCTGCTTTGCGCTTCAGCGCCGAGCCTGACCCGCTGCTGCCGAGCTTGAGGCAGCGCCAGGATTTCTGGCAGGCTGTCTACCCGCTGCACTACTACGCCAGCCCAGAGAACACGTGGGAGGGGGATCCCTATGCCCGGCCTGGGCTGGCCTACTGGTCGCGGCAATTTAACCTCAATCCCTTGATGGTGGCGGCCTTGATCCGCCAGGAATCCCGCTTTGAGCCGGAGATTGTCTCCGCCTCGGGAGCGCTGGGCTTGATGCAGGTGATGCCTGCCACCGGCCGCTGGATTGCCCAGAAGCTTGGCCTAGCCCAGTACCGCCTCACCAACCCTGCCGACAACCTGCGCCTGGGATGCTGGTACTTTGACTACACCCACCGCTCCTATCAAGACAACACCCTGCTGGCCCTGGCCAGCTACAACGGCGGGCCTGGCAATGTGGCCAGATGGCTAAGCCGCTTCGGCTTTGAGGATCCCGATGAGTTTGTGGAGCAAATCCCCTTTGCCGAAACCCGTGGCTATGTCAAGTCTGTCTTTGGCAACTACTGGAACTACTGGCAGCTCTACACCCCACAGGGGCGCACCTTGGTCAGCCAGCGCCTCCGTCAGCGTCCTGGCTAACCAACTCCCTCGACTGCGGCTAGGACCGGTGCCGAGAAGAGGTCAGCCGTTCTCCCAGTAATTGCAGCGAGTAGGCTGCTAGCCCCAAGCCCACCATGACGAACATGAAGGCCACTAGAGTAACGGATCCCACCAACAAGTAGCGCACCCAAAGGCTGATCCCCCGTGCCAGGGATCCACTTTCTAGATCTACAGGCGGCAACTTGGCCAGCATCGAAAGCAGCAACTGCAGGAAGCCGTAGCCTAGGCCGGCGGCAAGGGCAGCCCCCCAGAGAGCGCTGAGGGGATGGGGGGATCGGGGTGAGGAGGAAGACATGGGGCAACACCGGACAACTCACCCCTATTGTAGGCTGCGGGTACAATTAGGAGAGCTTGTAACCAGTAACCGCAATGGAAAGGGGGCTAGAGGGGCTATCTTACTACGAGATTTTGGGGGTTTCGAGGCTGGCAACGACAGCCGAGATTAAGCAGGCCTACCGCCGCCTGGTCAAGTACCACCATCCCGACAGCCCTCTGGCTAGAAAAGATGGGGCCAGTGCTGAGCGCATTCGCCAGATCAACGCCGCCTATGCCGTCCTCAGGGATCCCCAAGCCCGTCGCGAATACGACCGGCAACTGGGCTCCCGACAGGTCTTGCCCCGCCCTTCCCCGCCGCAGACGGTTAGCCAGGAGGCCGTCCTCCGCGAAGCCTGGGTTCGACAGGTTTACACGCCGCTCAACCGGGTTTTGGGACCTCTGTTGGCTTCCCTCAAACCCCAGCTTAATGCTTTGTCCGCTGATCCCTTCGATCCAGACTTGCTGGCGGCCTTTGGCCTATACCTGGAGAAGTGCGCCCAGAAACTGGCCCAGGCGCAGCAGATCTTTCGCCGTCTTCCCAACCCTAGCAGCTTGGGGGGGGTGGCTTCCCGCCTCTACTATGCCCTCAACCACTTGGAAGATGCCCTGGAGGAACTGAGCTACTTCCCCCTAAACTTCGACGATCGCCACCTGCACACCGGGCAAGAGCTGTTTCGACGGGCGGAAGGGTTGCGTCGAGAAGCCATGGACGCCTATGCCAAGAGCTCACCCTAGCGGGATCCGCCGCTGGTCTTCTAGGGGGACGGAAGGGCGACCTATGTTGGCTTGTGGGTAGAGATCCATCAGGGCGTAGATCTGGGGCGGCAACTCGGTGGAGATGAGCAGGCCCAGCTCCCGCGCTTCTTCAGCCGTAATCGGGTAGTCGTGGGTTACCCGCCCGCTGGTCAGAGCCTGGATGAGGGGCTCGAGGCGTTCGGGGGCAATTTTGCGCTTGGGCACCTCGTCCTTGAGCAGCTCCCGCACAAAGTTCTGTACCTGTTGCCTCGCTTTGCGGGCCAGATCTGCCAGGATCAGCGTCTGGTCGTCGATCTCGGCAATGGGTTTTTCCGCCACCACCTGCAAAATGCTGGCGGCAGCGTAGCCCCCTATCTGCGGTTTGCTCAGTAGCCAGCACCAGGCCGCCAGGGGTGTGCAGAATTCAATCGGGGTGTTGGGCGGGGTGAGGCGGATTGCCCGCAGCACCTGCTCTGAGTCCTCGATGCTGATGTAGCGGGAAACTGGGTGATCGACTCCTGCCGGTGGATAAGCAGAATCACTCGGCTGCCTCGCTTTTGCTCCAACTCCCGAATGGCCAGAAAGCGCCGCAACTCTTGGACATGACGGTTCGGCAGAGGTTGCAAAGAGCTGAAGATTAAAAAAATCCAAAAGAGGCTGCCCCAGTCCCCTTTCCACCTCCTCCTGCTAGCATTATCAAGAGCATAGCGAGCCTCGGCCCTTACCTCTGACGAACCTCAGGGATCAGCCTCAGAGGGAGCAAACCAGCGATCCAGAGCCTGTAGCAGATCGGGAACCGCAGTCTGCGCGATCCAAGCCTGGATGTAGGCCCGTTGCTCCGCCAAGTTCTCAAGGCAGCCCAGCTTTTGCATGGCGGCGAGGCGACTCTCTGCCTCGGCACGGTTGATTTGTAGATCCAGCCGTTGGTCGGGGGTGAGGGGATACTCTGTCTGGGCTAACAGGTGGTCGGCCACCATCATCAATAGCAAAGGTCCCGCCACTTCCACCTGAGGCTCGGTTTCCCCCTCAACCTCGGTGGCGGCCAGAGCCCCCCAATCTTCGAGATCTTGAGCCAGATCCTGGCCCAGTTGCAGCAGCTCCTCCGTCGAGACAGCCTGCAGCGCCGTCTCAGCAGCCGTCCGCAGCGGCTCTAGGGAAACCCCATGGCTGGTGGCTAGTTCGGCCAGGGCCTGTTCCCATTGCTCCCGTTGGGCTTGCAACGCCGCTTTCTCTTCCGGAGAAAAATCCAGCCGCTCCAGCAACACCTGCAAAGCCACAGCTGCCACCAACAGCGGCGGGAAGCGCAGCAGGGTAGAGGCAGATCCCACCTGGTCCAGGAAAGCCTCCACGTCGGGGCCAGACCCCCTGTCCAGCAAGTCCTGCAGGTAGGCCAGCACCTGCGGCAGCGGGGTCAATCTCAAGATCCCTCGCACCTGGGCTTGCAACTCAGCCGGGATCCCAAGGGCTTGCAGTTGGGCTTCGGCTTGCGCTCGCGCCTCGGCAACCAGTTCTGGCAGATCTGCTGGGGCCTGCCCAGCCTCTACCCAGGCTTGGCTGGAGTCCTGCAGCAAGCTGGCTGCCTCAACAAACAGCAGCAACTGAGGGATCCGCAGCGTGGGCAAGACCATCTCAATCGGCCTCTTCGCCAAGCTGGGGAAGAGATGGCGCCGCGGCTGACTCGCGCGGGGCAACTGCAGGGGCGGGCTTGTGCCAGTGGAGGCCAATCAGTGCGTCGTAGACAAAGCTCCAAAACTCACCCTTTCGCCAGATGCCCAGCGTTTGCTGGCAGTTGCGCGCATCCAACTCCGGCTTAGCCACCCAGTAGGCCGCCTGATACTTGTACCAAGGAACCGAGGGCCAGAGGTGGTGAATGAGATGGTAGTTCTGTCCCAACAGGAGAATGTTGGCTAGCCGGCTAGGGTAGACCCTAGCGTTGTACCACCGCTCTTGAGATTGAAAGGGGCGATGGGGCAGGTAGTCGAAAAACAAGCCCAACAGAAACCCCATGAGAAAGGCGGGGGGCAGCCAGTAGTTCATGATGTAGTCGGTGTAGCCAAAGTGGAAGGCCAGCGCAAACGTTAAGACCACCACCAGTCGACTGAGAGCCCACTCCAGCAGATCCCAGCGGCCTTTGCGCCAGAGCTGCCGC
Organism: Synechococcus sp. H70.2; assembly: GCF_047462275.1. NCBI lineage: Bacteria > Bacillati > Cyanobacteriota > Cyanophyceae > Synechococcales > Synechococcaceae > Synechococcus > Synechococcus sp. H70.2. The sequence goes on along the minus strand of NZ_JANSIU010000013.1, from coordinate 35,876 downwards.
TTGAAGAAAAACACCTCGTGGTAGAAGAAGCGCGGCGCAATTAGCCACAGTGGCCCCCCCGTGGAGACGTAGTGATCCGGATCGTTTTCAGGATGGTTGACGTGGGCATGGTGCTGCATGTGCACCCGCTTAAAGACAGGGTAGACAAAGCCCTGCAACAGAGCAGAGCCATGTCCCATAGCCTCGTTCAGCCAGCGGTTGCGGTGGGCGGAGCCGTGGGAGGCATCGTGGATTACTGTGCCCAGCACGTAGAGGGCAACAAAGTTAAGCCAGAACACCAGCCAGTGGGGCCAATGCCAAAAGGCATACCCGCAAAAGCAGGCAGCTGAGAGCGCCACCGAGCCCAAAAACATCAGCAGGGTGGGATTCCAAAATTCCGACGGCGGCCCCAGCAGCTCACGGGGTAAGGTGAAAGGCCCGGAGTTCAGTTGCGAAGTCGCAGCAGCAGTCATCGGCAGCCATCCTTAGGTGTGCACAGCGCAGACGACGGGGATGGTTGAAGACAACCCCTCGAAGTCATCACACCAAACGGGAGCGATAAGCTTTGTTAACTTTCGTTAGTATACGGCACAGATCTGCCCGGCTTGTCCCCCCAGGTCGGATTTCCTTGCCAACTCTAGCTGCAGCCGACAGGGATCCCCCTGCCCAGGAGGTGAGGGCTGCTGTGAGGTTTTGTTGCAGCTTCTGTTGCAATTCATGTGCAGATCGGGGGGGATCCCCTTAAGCACTGCAGAGTGAGGATAATCTAGGGGTCGGTTAAGCTGAGCCGAGGAGGAAAACCATGCTACCCGTTGTTGCCCCGTTGGCCATGACTGCTCACACTAGCCCCTGGTCGCCCCTGAGTGCGGTGATCATTCTGCTCTGCACAGGCTTGGCTTACCTAAGCTTCAAGTCCTCTTCGGGAGTTGCTTCAGAAACTGGACCGGTGCTGGGGATGACTTGGCCAGAAGTACTGGGGGTGGCCAGCTTTGGTCATCTGCTAGGCGTGGGGGTAATCTTGGGCCTCTCCAACATGGGAGTTCTCTAAGTTACATTTCTTGACCTTGGCCAAGATCCGGAGCCAGAAGTGTTAAACTCTCTGTCAACTCAGACATTCTGAGCAAACTTAGTTTCTCTCGCCCCACTTCCTTACTTGCTGAGGGTTGGTGTCATGCCTGCGATGGTGCTCCTCCTGGCTGCTTTGCCAGAAGGATATGAGTTGTTCGACCCACTGATTGATATTTTGCCGATTATCCCAGTTTTGTTTTTCCTGCTGGCCTTTGTCTGGCAGGCGGCGGTGGGCTTTAAGTAAAGCCCTGGTTATCTGGGATCGGTAATTCTCGGCTGCTCCAATGCTGTTGCTTGCCCCTCTTGCGCTGGCAGGGGGGCTTAATGGGCCTTCAAGGGGGCTAGAGATCGCGGTCAAGGACACCGGTAATCCAGAGCACTCCTGCTAAGCAGACGAAGTGGGCAAAAGTAACGTTGATATTGGCAGCTAGCAGTAGTACACCCGTTACCTGGTTGGCCTGGGTGCGGGAAAAAATGCGTGCCAACAGCTCGCCTACCTGGGCCTCCATGCCAATCAAAGCTAGGAAAGCGCCAATTAGGCTGATGTAGGTAACCAACTGCAATTGCTGGGGCAGATTCAATTGGCCCAGGGCATCAGCAGAAGCCGAACGGCGCTCTGCGTGCAGTAAGTAGCGCCAGTTAAAGAAGAGACCGGCCGCTAAGGTAAGCAGGGTAAGCAGAGTAAACCAGAAGGCAATAATGGCCCCCAGCGAGTCATCTCGATAGACGGTATTTTGGCCGATTAAAAAACCTAGCCACAGCAGCAGGGCTGTCGCTCCCAAAATGGCCTGAAACCAAAACCCAAAGCGGCGCGTCAAGCGCAAGCGAGACCGCATGCGCTCAACTGTTGCCCCTCCTAGCGGCGACCTGGGCTCGTTCATTCCTTTTAACTCCGCTCTCTAAGGCCAAACACCGATCTTCGCTTCCAGCCTACCCCCATCCTCTGTCCGCCGTCACATCTGCAGGGCTCCAAGGCTAGGGCTTGGGGCTGGGATCCTCACTTTGCAGACGCAGAATTTCCGCCTCGATGCGCTGTTTGAGCTCTTTTCCTTCCTCAGAGCGAATCCACAAGGTGATGCGGTTGTACTCCGACACGCTCATGCCATGGCGGGTGATGATCTCGGTGGCGGTGCGAATGAACTCCCGCCGGATTTGATCCTTGGTGGCTGGATCGTCGGTAACCCGAGAGCGCTGCTGGGCCTCCTGCCGGTGGGGCTCCATCTCTAGGACAATGCGGGCATACTTGGTAACCTGGTCATCGGTCAGAGCTAGGGAGGGGGCAGGGGTTTGGGCTAGAGCAAGGGAAACCCCCACCAGCGGGATCCAGGTACAAGCCCAGATCAAGCCCACCAGCCCTTTTTGAGCCACGCTTGACATCGAGAACGCCGTCCACTCTCTCCGACCTGCTGGATCAACCACTGCTACTGACTCCCCACCCAATTCCCCTGTTGCCGGTGTCTCTGGGACCTTCTCCTATGTAGCTTTTGCTTGCGCCCTGCTTCAAGCCACCCCGGCACCTACTCCCTTTGACCCAAAAGTGGCCTTGAGGTTCCTGCTCCAGCCTTGAACAGCCCAGAAAGGGTTGGCCTCTGGGATAATGGGGGTAGATTGCTGGTGGTTGCCTTTATGAACTTGGAACGTCGCCCGGTTTTCCCTTTCACGGCCATCGTTGGTCAGGAAGAAATGAAGCTGGCCCTGCTCCTCAATGTCATCGATCCCCGCATCGGCGGCGTGCTGATCATGGGGGATCGGGGCACGGGCAAATCCACCACCATCCGCGCCTTGGCCGATCTCCTGCCCCAGATTGAGGTCGTCAAGGGGGATCCCTTCAACAGCCACCCGCGGCAGCGGGACCTCATGAGTGATCAGGTGTGGGAGCGCCTGCAGGCGGGAGAAACCCTAGAAACCACCTGGATCCAGGTGCCGATGGTGGATCTGCCCTTGGGGGCCACGGAAGACCGGGTCTGCGGCACGCTAGATATCGAGCGAGCCCTCTCCCAGGGGGTGAAGGCCTTTGAGCCGGGGCTGTTGGCTAAGGCCAACCGGGGCATCCTCTACGTGGACGAGGTGAATCTCTTAGACGACCACCTGGTGGACGTGCTGCTGGATGCAGCGGCCTCTGGCTGGAACACAGTTGAGCGGGAAGGCATTTCCATTCGCCACCCGGCCCGCTTTGTGCTGGTGGGATCCGGCAACCCCGAGGAAGGGGAGCTGCGCCCCCAACTTTTGGATCGCTTCGGCATGTTTGTCCGCATCGAGACGGTGCGGGATCCGGCCCTGCGGGTACAGATTGTCGAAGAGCGCAGCCAGTTCGACGCCGATCCCCAGGCCTTCCTAGCCAAATACGCCGACGCCCAGCAGCGCCTGCGGCAGCGCCTTGAAAATGCCCAACACCTCTTGCCGCAGGTGGTGCTTGATCCTGAATTGCGCCTGAAGATTTCCGGGGTGTGTGCGGCGCTGGAAATAGACGGGCTGCGGGGAGATATCGTTACCAACCGGGCGGCCAAGGCTCTGGCAGCTCTGGAAGGGCGTACTGAAGTGACTGTTGCCGATATTCGCCGGGTCATCACCTTGTGTCTGCGCCACCGCCTGCGTAAGGATCCTCTGGAAACCATCGACTCCGGCTACAAGGTTGAGAAGGCCTTTAGCGAGGTGTTTCAGGTAAGCCTGGAAAGCGCCGCCTAGCTGAAACCACTCCCAGCCCCTCTCCCTGAGGGAGAGGGAAGTTAGGCAAACAGAGTTTCTAGTTTGTCGGCAATGGCGGCAACCCAGGCCCGCTCCTGGCGGCTAAAGCTGCGAGGGGTGTCGCTGCCCAAGAGGAGACATCCCTTTTGGCCAATGGGCTGGCAGAGAACTGCCTGGGAGCCGGGAGGCAACAGGCCTTCGAACTCGGCCCGGGCTGGGAAAAATCTCAGATCCCCCAAATAGACCGGCTGCCCCGTCTCCAATACCTGCTGCAGGGTGCCTTGGGGGCGGATGGCAGGCAACTGGCCAGGGTTAGCCAGAATCCCCCGCTGCAATAGGGTGCGCCCCCCCACCCAGATCACTACTGTGCGGGCAGCCGTGGTGCTAAGGAGGGTGTGGGAGGCCCAGGCCAGCTCCAGTTTTTCCCTCTCGGAAAGAGCCGGATCCCAGTCGCAGCCTGGACTTCCCTGCAGGGGGGCTGCTTGCGGAGGACGGGGCTGGATCTGCTGCCACAAAAGGCCAGTTAGGATCAAAATAGCGCTGAGGAGGATCCCCAAGGCATCGGAGCGAGCCTGGCTGGCCAGGAGCTCCGGTGTAAACGCCAGCCGGTTAATGACCAGAAGGGTGCTGCCCAAAAGGCCTGCTAGCAACGGCAGCCGCCTCAGCCAGCGGTTGGGATCTTGCCTCGATTTAACCCTCAAAGCAGGCAGGGGTATTTGAGCGCTAACTCCAGTCTAGAGCAACCCAAGGCATTAGAGGCGGCTCCAGATGCCAAGGCGCTCTTGGCGAGCTTTCTTTTCCAAGCCGCGGAAGTAGCTGTCATATTTGATGTTGGGACTGTAGGGGAGGATGCGGGCTAGGCCATTGCGTACGAGTAGAGCGTTCATCTGCTGGCCCTCCAGCCAGACGTAGGCCTCCACCGGGCCGGTGGCATCGACGTTGCGCAGCAGCTTATCCCCCTCCAGCTTGACCGTGCGGCGGAGGATGCGCTCGCGCATCAGCTCAATAGCCTGCTGGTAAAAGGGATCCTCCTCCGGGCTGAGGCCCTGGATCCCGGCCAAGCGGACCAGGCGCAGTTTTTGCTCCCCCTCGATTTGCACCACCAGCGTGTGGCCATTCACCACCCTCACCACCACTGCCGCGGGGTAGCGATCGAAATAGTGGTTGTCGAAGTAGAAGGGGGTATCAGGCACCACTCGCCGCTCCCCCAATCCGTGGCCAGGAAGGATGGGCAGGGCCAGGAGCCATCCCAACACCGCCGAGCCAAAAGCAATACGCCGGAACCTCATCTTCTCCCCCTAGGGATCCCCTTCTCCCCTAGGGCGTAATGGTAGCGGCAACTCCCTGGAAGACAACCCCTTGCAAGGGCTCCAAGGGCCAGTTTTGGAGATTATGAACGAGGGTTCTGGGCGAGCAACTCCCGATCCAAGGGCAGAGGGGCAACCGGCTGGGTGAGAGTAAACTGGCCGCTGACAATCCACTGTTTAAGGATCTCGGCAACTTGCATTGAGCGGCGCAGGCTGGCCAGGGGAGCAGTGCGCACCTTGCGGCCATTGAGGACAATGTAGCCAGATTTAAGCTGGGCATAGCTCACCAGGCCAAAGGTAGGCCGCACTCGCCGGGGGATAGAAAAGTCAATCACCGGCGCTACTAGTTCCTCATCCCGGATAGCAATGGGCTCCAGATCGCGGGGGGAAAGGATGGGGATGGGGATCCCCACCCCTAACATCAAGCTGGGGCCGTAGTTGCGGAAGTAGCAGCCCCGCACCCACTCGGCTTGCATCTGTTTGGCGTCGCCAATGAGGGCCAAGGTGGCTGCAGGGCCGATGGGGGTTTGGTTGGGCAGCCGTTTTTGCAGCGGGAAGTGTTGGGTGCCTTCCCAAGCTACATAGCCGATGCCCCCTCCTAGGAAGATGCGGCTGCCAATCCCCACCCGGCGCAAGAGGGGATCATTGAGCAGGGGGCAAAGCTCACCAGGATTGGAATAGACGGCATTGCCCAGGTTGGGTTCCAACAGGCCCAAATAGGTGTACAGGGGCCGATCGCCACCGTTGACGCCAACAATGAAGTTTTGGTAGGCGTTGCGGGGGTTGAACAGGTAGAACTGGTTGAGCTGATCCCGTGTCAGAGTGGTCTCGTAGTCGGCGCGGGGATAGCAGTCGGTTACCTGGCCGATGGCCCGCAGGTGCACCCGCTTGCCGGCCACCAGATCGGCGATGACGTGGCCGCCCCCATAGGGGTGCTCGGCTTGCTCACTGGGCTGGGCCGCCCCAATGTAGAGATCGACAGCCCCAAAGCCGGCATAGGCTGGCACCCCGTTTAACCAGGCCTGGCGAATCTTAATGGGCGGATCCGTATGGCCCAGGTTGAGGATTGCCCCCGACGACTCCATTGGCTCAAAGGTACCGGTGGTTACCACATCCACCTGCTCAAAGGCCTCCTCAAGGCTAAGGGTGGTCAGCTTGGCTTTCGCTTCCAGAGCCGTCCACACCCGCACCTGCCCTTGGACAATGCGCCGATTAATTTCCGCCAGCGTTCTCTCCATTGCCTCCCAAAAAATGGCGACCAATAGTCCGGGTAGACTCCTGCCAGCTGAGAAGCTAGGGTAGCTTGGACCCCTCAGTACCCCTTCAGGGCTAGGTTGGGCGTTTGCAAGGCGGCTTCTACTCGCTGCACCTGGGTTTTGAAGCTGCCATCCGGCTCCAGCCATATCTGTCGCAGGGCTGGAGGGATCACCTCCAGAGCAAACTGAGCGCTCTTGGGGAGAAATTGCACACAGGTGGAGGGGCAGGCAAAGTAATCAACCCCCTGGCGGCGGCAGTGCAGCTCTTGATGAATGTGGCCAAAGATCACCAGGCGGATGTGGTCGAACTCGTCCAAGACCTCAAACAACCGCTCCGGCTGCTGGAGCGCACTCTGATCCAGCCAATCGGAACCTACCGAAAAAGGGGGGTGGTGCAGGGCTAGGAGCACATGGTAGTGATTGGCGCGGCTGCGCTGTAGCTCTTGTCGGAGCCAAAGCAAGGTGCGATCTGTCAGGTAGCCGCTATCTTTGCCTGGCACCAGCGAGTTCAGTAAAATGAAGCTCCAGTTCTCGCGACTGAAGCTTTTCTCGGCGTGGAGCCGCCCGCCCTGGAGCTCTAGGTTCATGGTGTGTAGGCGATCGTGGTTCCCCGCCAGCCAGTAGGTATCAATGGGAAGAGCCTGGAGATGCTCTCGCAAACGGGCGTAGGCGGCGGCGCTGCCATCTTGGGCAAGATCCCCGGTAAGCAGCAGCAGATCGGGCAAGGGATCCAAGGCGGCAATTGCCTTCTGCACCTCTAGAAAAGAGCTCTCTGTGTCCACCCCCAGCAGCTGCCGATGTGGTTTGGCAAATAGATGTAGGTCGCTAATCTGAACCACGTAAACCGTCATGGGAGCAGCTGAAGAGAGTCGGGATCCCCTTTGACCGTTCTAGCACCAGATTCTTGGCGGGCTAAAAATCTAGCTCTAGCCTACCCAAAGCCCCTCTGTTCAACTTTAGGAAACAGTCAGAGAATGGCCCACCTTCCTAAAGGCAGCTTGCACCTGCGGCCAGCGGGATTCTTGGGTGGAGGCCGTTAGCGTGTAGAGGCGGTGGTGGCGCACAGTTACCGTCACTACCTCGTGGCGAAGCTGGGATCCGATATTGGTTTGGTACTCAAACAGGTAGTAGGGCTGCCCTTGCCGCTCAAAGGCCTCGGCTGCCAAGAGCTGGGTTGAGCGACCCGATCCCTCAGGGGCAATGATCTTCTCCGCCACCAACTGCCCCACCTCCTCTGGGCCCCCCAGCTCCGCAATCGTCTCTCCCTTGTCAAAGGGAGCAATCATTAGGCTGATGTTTTCGGTCTCGTATACCAGGTCGCGCAGGAGCACTGCCAGCCCTTTCCCAGGGCTGAGCTTCACGCTCACCATGCCATTGGGGTAGGCAAAGGCAAAAGCTCCGCTGGGATCCCGGTAGACTCGCAGGTTGGGGCTTGCTGAGCAGGCACCCATTATCAAGCTAAGGCAAAGCCCCAGCAGCAACACCACCTTGGAAAGCTGCCGGCCCACTAGGGTCAAATGCCCCTCTTTCGCTGCTGCCATGCCGAGATCCTCCGCTTGTGTTAGCCACCTCCATCATCGTGACATGCTGTTGCACCTGCTAGCGCATAGGGTGCAGGCTGCAATGGCTTACGCCACGCTCTGGGAATAGTCCCTCCCCAAGCCGCCACAGCATGCCCCACGGGTCCTATACAGTCAAGACCACTCTACCCCATCTTTGTGGGGGTGTCTGCATCCCGATCCTGACCCCCTTCCCTACCGTTATCTGGGAAAGCAGCAGCCATTTGGCGGGATCCGTTTTGGTAGTGGCGGGAGCGCAGTACCAGCACATCGGAAAGCTGGCGCAGCTGATTTTGAACCTGGGCAAGCTGCTGGGCGTCGCGGACATCAATGCAGAGGTCAATGGAGGCAGTGCGATTGGCAAAGGTTTGCACCTTGGCATTGCGCACATTGATGCCTTGATCGGAAAGGCGGGAGAGAATATCCCGCAGTACGCCAACCCGGTCGATGACCTCCAGGCGCAGCTCTACAGGGTAAGTCTGGGTACTCTGCCGCAATCGCTCCTCGTTCCAGCGCACCGGCACCAGCCGCTCACCCGGAACCTGAGCCACCCGCGGGCAATCGCGATGATGAATGGTGATGCCCTTGAAGCGGGTAACCACGCCCAGGATGGGATCCCCTGGGAGCGGGTTGCAGCATTTGGCTAATTGATGTTTCAGGCCCTCTACCCCTAGGATAAGGGATTGGGATCGGCGGGAAGCTCCAGCTCCATTGCCCCGCGGCAGCAGCAGCTTGGCGTCTGCCAAAGATCCCTCCTCGGGTGGGGGGGAAGTAGCTGGCTTGCTTGCCTCCTGCAGCCGATGGATTACCTGCGTGGGGGTTACCTCTCCATAGCCCAGCGCCGCCAGCAAATCCTCCACGCTGCTGTAGTTGAGCTTCTCGGCAACCTTTTGCATCCGCTCCGATTTAAGCAGGGCCTCGAACCCTGTTTTGCCCAGCTCCCGCTCCAGCAACTGTCGACCGCGGGCAATATTCTGCTCGCGATTGGAGCGCTTAAACCATTGGCGAATGCGATTGCGAGCCGAGCTGGTAGCTACAAAATTAATCCAGTCTAGGCTAGGGTGGGCATTCTTGTGGGTGATAATCTGCACGATGTCGCCATTGCGCAGGCGGGTATCCAGCGGCACGATCTTGTTGTTTACCCGCGCTCCGGCGCAGTGATCCCCAATTTCGGAGTGAATGCGATAGGCAAAATCTATCGGGCAGGATCCCTGGGGTAAGGCCAGCAAATCCCCCTTAGGAGTGAAGACGTAAACCTCGCTCTCAAACAGGTTCTCGCGAATAGTCTCCAGGTATTCTTTGTCATCTTTGAGGTCGTTTTGCCACTCCAAGAGTTGCCGCAGCCAGGTAAAGCGCTCCTCCTCAGGCTTTACGGGGGTGCTGCCAGCTTCCTTGTACTTCCAGTGGGCGGCAATGCCGTACTCGGCCACGCGGTGCATTTCTTCAGTACGGATCTGCACCTCCACCGGTCGCCCTTGCAGACCAATCACGGTCGTGTGCAAAGATTGATAGCGGTTGGGTTTGGGCAGGCCGATATAGTCCTTAAAGCGGCCGGGAATGGGACGGAAGCAGTTGTGGACAACCGCCAGCACCCGGTAGCACTCGCTTACAGTCTGCACAATGACCCGCACCGCCAGGAGATCGTAGATTTCGTGGAATTCCTTGCGCTGCTGCTGCATCTTGCGATAGATGCCATACAGATGCTTGGGCCGCCCACTAATCTCAAAGTGCTCTAGCCCCGCTTGAATGAGGTGCTTGCGCAGCTCTTCAATAAACGCTTGGATCTCTGCTTCCCGCTCGCTGCGCTTGGCGTTAACCAATTCTTGGATATGGCGATAGGCTTCGTAGTCTAGATACTTAAAGGCCAGGTCTTCCAGTTCCCACTTAAAGTGCCAGATCCCCAGCCGGTTGGCTAGAGGCGCAAAGATCTCCATGGTTTCAGCTGCAATCTGCTTTTGCTTGTGGGGGGGCAGATATTGCAGCGTGCGCATGTTGTGCAAGCGGTCCGCCAGCTTGACTACGATGACCCGAATGTCTTTGGCCATGGCCACAAACATGCGGCGGAAGTTTTCCGCTTGCTGCTCGGTTTTGCTGGAGAAATTAAACTTAGAAAGCTTGGTTACCCCCTCCACCAGCAGGCGAACCTCAGGGCCAAATTCGGCCTCTAGGGCCTCCAGGGTAACGCCTGTATCTTCCACAACATCGTGCAGAAGGCCAGCAGCTACAGTAACGGCATCGCCCCCCAGCTCCCGCAGCAGGCTGGCCACGGCCACTGGGTGGGTGATGTAGGGATCCCCCGATTTCCGCTTTTGGCCCTTGTGCAAGCAGTAGGCAAACTCGAAGGCCCGGCGCAGCAAATCTGCCTCTTCGGCCGTGTAGGATCGCAGCCCATCGCCGAGATCTTCAGCGCCAGAAAGCAAAGCCCGCAGCCATCCCGGCACCTCAAAATCAAGGCTACTTAGGTCAAAGCCTCCTTCTAAACTGGTGGCCACAGCAGGCTGACCCATGGGAACCTGACAAGAAGGATGGTTTAACTGCTACCTATAGTATCGATCACCGAAGTTCCTTACAGCTTATCCTCGACCTGGCTGCAGGCAGGTTAAGGGAAAAAGCTGCGAAAAAATGCAGCAAAGACGGGCCGTTGATGCTAAGCCCGCCCCTAAGTGTGGGGAAAAAGCTAATTGGAGTTAACGTTCTACACCCATCCTATCACTTACCCTACAGCATTCCGTAGCAAGATATACATCTGGTGGAGCTAGCCTCCTGCCAGAGTGCTAGGAGGTGGGAGGGAGTTGCAAAGCCAGAGGCCCTAGCCAACCCTTGCGATAGTCGTTGAGAATTTGCCTTGCTGCTCGCTCGGTATCGCCTCGGTAGCGCCGTTGGGCCAGCTCCTGGATGGCTACGCTGCCAGGAGGGATCGGGTCGGGCCAGCCGTAGCGCCGTTGCAGGAGGACTTGGGCCTGGGGCTGCACCTGCAGCAGTTGTTCCACGAAGTAGGCCGCCACGCCCTCAGGGTCGTAGGCGGCTGCGCCGATGTCATCGCAGATGGCCAGCAGCGTGGCTGCCTGTTGATCTGGCAGCGAAGGCGGGAGGATGCCCGGTGAGTCCAGCAAATCCAGCTCCCCTCCCAGCCGCACCCACTGCAGTTGCCGGGTTACCCCAGGGCGGGCAGCGCTCTCAACAACTCGCCGTCCCAACAGTCGATTCAGGAGGGCAGACTTGCCCACATTGGGAAAGCCCACCACCACTGCCCGGATGGCCCGCGGCCGCATGCCCCGCTGCTGGCGCCGCTCATTCACCGACTGCCCCAGCTGTAAGATGGCTTGCTTGAGGCGAGGCACCCCCTCTCCCGATTGGCCATTGGTGGGATAGACAGGGATCCCTTGCTGGGAAAAATACTCCTGCCAAGCTCTGAGATCCCTGGCCTCGATGGCATCGGCTCGGTTAAGCGCCAAAAGGCGCGGCTTGTGCCCCAGCCACTTGTCTAGATCGGGATGGCGACTGGCCAGCGGGATCCGCGCGTCCAAAACCTCAATGACCACATCCACCCGCTGCAGTTGTTCCCGCAATTGGCCAATGGCCTTGGCCACGTGGCCGGGATACCACTGGATGATTGGAGAACTCATGCCAGCAGAACCTGGGATCGAACCCCAGAAGACTCTAAGCCAGGGGCAGGATCCACTCTAGCCTGTCCAGCTTGCTCCTCCTCGGCTCGACTGGCCAACAGAAGTAGAAAAGGATACAGGCAAGAGGCAGATGGCAGCCCCTTCCTACTTGTAGGCAAGCTAGCGTTAAGGGATGTAACGGAGGAGGGACTATGGTTAAGCGCGTGCGGTTGGATCCCATTGCCCAAGTGTCGGAAGTGGCCACCAACAGCAACTTGCTCTCGGTGCTGCTGCAGGAAGAGCTGAATGTGTTGAAAGAGTGCGGCGGGCGCGGTCTCTGCGCCACCTGCCATGTGTATGTGAAAGAGGGGATGGAATCCCTCTCGCCAATGACCAAGCGGGAGCAGCGTACCCTGGAGGTGATCACCAGCCGCCAGCCCAATTCTCGCCTAGCCTGCCAGGCGCGAGTTCTGGGGGAAGGGGTGGTGGTGGAATTGCCGGTGGGGATGTACATCAATGCCTTTAAGGATATCGAGGTGTTGATTGGGCGGCGGGCGGAGCAGCCCCTTTTGCACCCGATAACTGGCGCCGTTTTGGTGCAAGCGGGCAAGCTGATTACGCGCTCGGTGCTGGAGTCGGTGAAGGATTTGGATCTCAATATCCAAGAGGCTTTGGCCCGCAGCAGCCGAGATTTTTAGGGTTTTACCGCGTTTAAGGCCAGCTTAGCCAATTTCGAGGAAGGCTCTATGGCCCCTGTGTTTCTTGGGATCGACCTGGGCACTTCGGGGATGCGGCTGGTAGCTCTCTCAGAAGCAGGGGAGATAGTGGGCAAAAGCGAGCGCTCCTGGGATCCCCCAGAAACCAATCCAGGCCGCTGGCTGCGCACCCTGAAGGCGCTGCTGGGCCACCTCAAAGCTCAACTGGGGGATCGCTACGCCATTGTTGCCCTCAGTGCCTGCAGCACCTCGGGTACAGTGCTGCCGGTGGACGGACGGGGCATGCCGCTGGATCAGGCCTGGCTCTATTCCGACCGGCGGGGCCAGGCCCAGGCTCAGCGCTTGGGGATCCCTGCCAGTTGGGGGCTTAGCCGCTGGCTGTGGTGGGCAGAAGCCCATCCCGACCAATACCGAGAAAGCTACCTGGCCCATCCGGCGGACTTTCTCCTAAGCCAACTGGGGGGCCGCCAGCGGGTAACTGATCACACCCATGCCCTGAAAAGTGGCTTTGACCTAGAAACCTACACCTGGCCGCGGGAGTGGCTCTCCCAACAGGGCCTTGATCCCAAGCGCTTTCCTGAGGTGGTGGCGCCAGGAACAGTTCTGGGAACGGTGCGGCCTGAGTGGGAGCTGGGATCAGAGGTGCTGATTGCTGCCGGGATCACCGATGGCTGTGCTGGGCAATTGGCTGCAGGGGCTACTCGCTTGGGGCAGGTTTCCACCAGCCTGGGCACAACTCTTATCTTCAAGGCCAACAGCTCTGACCCTGTGCAGACGCCGAGTATCTATTCTCATCTGCACCCCGACCGAAGCGGTTGGTGGCCGGGGGCAGCCTCCTTCTGCGGCGGCGGCGTCCTGCCCCACTTCTTTCCCGGCGGCGACTTTGCTGCCTTGGATCAGCAGGCGGAGGCCCATCTGCCCACGGGCCTAGTCAGCTATCCTCTCTGCCGGCCCGGCGAGCGTTTTCCCATCCTGGATAGCGAATTTGCCGGCTTCTTGCCCCAGGCGGAAGTGGGATCCCTTCGCTTTTATGCAGCTCTTTTGGAAGGGGTGGCGATGGTGGAGCGGCTAGGGCTGGAGACCTTGGCGGCCCACGGGATCCCGGTGCAAGAGCCGCTGTTAACCACTGGCGGCGGCTGCAAAAGCCCCCTCTGGCTGCGCCTGCGCGCCAGCATCCTCGCCCGCCCCCTGGCAGTGGTCAGGCACCCGGAGCCGGCGGTAGGGGCAGCCATCCTGGCCGCCTCAGCCTATTGGTGCTGTTTGGTGCAGCAGGCTGCCGATCGCTTGGTACAGGTGGAACGCCTCATCCAGCCGGATTCCGAGTGGGTCAAGGCTTATGCCGAGATCTACTCGGAGTTCCGTAGCCGCTTTTCTTCTTTCTAGGGATCCCCCTGTTTCCAATTTCTAGGGATCCCCCCGAAGGGGGAACGAGAAAATGACGATTGTCCGTCTAAATTTGTCCGGGCATCAGTTTCCAATTTCTAGGGATCCCCCCGAAGGGGGAACCTGCAAGGCCATAGGATATGACACGGTAGAGAGGCTAAATCCGTTTCCAATTTCTAGGGATCCCCCCGAAGGGGGAACAAGTGTTGGATTGCAGCGTTGAGCTTATCACCATTATCGTTTCCAATTTCTAGGGATCCCCCCGAAGGGGGAACTTGAATTCCAAAGCCCCTGCATCGAGGGGACTTTCATAGTGTTTCCAATTTCTAGGGATCCCCCCGAAGGGGAACCCTGAGGAGGACTGGATGTATGGTGAGCCGATTCCTGTCACCGTTTCCAATTTCTAGGGATCCCCCCGAAGGGGAACCCTATTTCTCCCACCCTCGGGGATAATCTCCCGGGTGGTGTTTCCAATTTCTAGGAATCCCCCCGAAGGGGGAACTTGTGCCTTTGGAGGCCTTGGACGAGGTCTCCATTGAAGTGTTTCCAATTTCTAGGGATCCCCCCGAAGGGGGAACAAAACGGCTACTTGAGGGCAACCCGGTCCTTCCCCGTGGTTTCCAATTTCTAGGGATCCCCCCGAAGGGGGAACCCGCCGCCAAAAGGCTAGCAGTAATTGTGTCTAACTGTATTTCCAATTTCTAGGGATCCCCCCGAAGGGGAACCCGGAGATCTTTTCTCTGCTAAAAAGTGCAGATTTCTGCAGTTTCCAATTTCTAGGGATCCCCCCGAAGGGGAACCGCCACCAACGTGGCCCTGCTGGACCCGAAACTTGTGCCCCTGTTTCCAATTTCTAGGGCTCCCCCCGAAGGGGGAACAATCACAGTCGAAGAATGCGGCCCGACGCTAGGGGGTTACATTGTTTCCAATTTCTAGGGATCCCCCCGAAGGGGAACCACGAGTTGTTCGAGGGCACTGACGAGCCCTTGGAGGTTTCCAATTTCTAGGGATCCCCCCGAAGGGGGAACTCTACCCTTATTAAACCCAAGCGGGGCAAGGAATGCAAGACCCATTTGCGAGGGGGTCGGTCGAAGACGGCAAAAAAGGGCCTGAAAGAGGGGGGGCAAGAGGCCTGAAAGCCTTGTGGGGCAAGGCATCGAGCGGGTCAACGAAAGAATCGGCCTTTGCGGGATTTGGCGAGGCGCTCGCAGAGCTGCTGCTACCGTTTTTGTGTTGCTTTACGAACACAGCTACGTAAGGGGCCGACAACGGTTTTAAAAAGGATGCTGCATTAGCCAAAAGCCGGCGAAGGACTGGGCCCGGAAATCGCTTTGGATGGCGAGGAAGTGGATCCCTTGGGCTTGGCGTTGGCGTTGGGCAAAGCCTTCTGCCTCCGCTTGCAGCTTTTCATCTTTTAGTTGCGCAAACAGGTAGCAATCGCTGAGGCCAGCCTCGAACAGCAGCCGTCCCTCCGCCACCGTCAAGTAGGCAGGCTCCATACCGCTTAGCCAAGCTGCTATGGGCAGCGCCCGCCGCGAGGCAATCACCAAGCCAGGAATGATGGTGTCGGGCGCCAAGGTTTCCCAGTTTAGCGGGAACAGCTCACCAAATTCCATTGGCCAGGTCTCGGCATCCCGCAGATCCCTGGCCCGCAGGGTAACGAACGCCCAGCGCTCTCCCTGCAACTTGTCCGGCAGGGGAATGGGATCCGGCGGATCCGGCTCCAATGGCGGCTCGGGGCTATAGGTAAATTGGGTTTCCTGAGGGTAAACCTGCTCTGCCCGTTCCCGCATCCAGGCCCGGAGGGCATAGACCCGGCGGCTGGGCAGCATCGGGATCCCAACGGCATTACAGGCCCGTTGCAAAATGGAGCTCATGCGGGCGCGGAAGACGCGAATGGCCGAAGGGGGCTGGGGGGCCATTTCCAAATAGCTGCGCAGCTGTTGGGCCACCCAGGTGCTATTGACCTCTTGGTTGCTGCAGTACTTGGCCTGGCGAAACTGACCCGTGGGATCGCACACCAGCAGCTCCCAAACCCGCCGCTCCTGGGCATCCCGCAGCGGGACGGCGTTGAAATCCATCTGCCAGATGGGGCCGCGCCTAGGGCCAGAACGAGGGGGTTGAGTGGCCAAGGTGTTCCTCCCGTTTGCTACGCGCTCCTGGGAGAGGGGTTCGGCAACTGTTGGCCTGGGCCGTAGGAAGCAGTATCCCCGACCAGGGCCCATTCCCGCTCCCCAAAAATGGCGGCAGGGTAGCGGTAGTACTTAAACTCCAGCAGGTTGTAGAAGGGATCCTGCAAAAAGAACGTGCCGTGCTCCAGCGGGGTGCCGACAAAGCGCCAGCGCGGCTCCTGATAGAAGAGCAATTCCCGTGCCTGGGCCCGCTCCGCCAGCGCCTGCCAATCTGCTTGGGTAGGGAAGATCAGGCCAAAGTGGCGGGGGTAGATACCCCGCTGCGGCGTCAGCTCTTCCTGGGTGAGGTGGGCCACCAGTTGATGGCCATAGAGGTTCAAAATAACTGAAACAGGGGTTTCCCGACCAATTTGGCAACCCAAGCCCTCGCCGTAGTAGGTCTTGGCCAAGGCAATATCGGCAACGGGAAAGGCCAGATGAAAGCGGATGGGTTCCATGAGTTCTCCTAAAAGCAAAGTAGAAAGCAGCCTGGCCTGGCCGAAAACGGCACCGCCCCCCCGCTCAGGATCCCTGCTCTTTATCCAAGTTAGCGAACAGGATGAGTGCGGGGGTATGGCACGAATTTCAGAACTGCTGCAAGCTGGGATCCCTTCCCCAGCCGAAGGTACGCCTTTGCGCAGGAAGCCCAACCGCTCGGATGCTATAACCTAGCATGTAGTCTGCTCGCGTCAGTGGGGCAGATCCCTTTGGCTGAGTTTGCAGCAAGAGAACTCGCTGGGTGGGTCAATCTTGGCCATGAGCAGCATCTGGGTTGAGCAGCGCCGCCGTGAGGAGGAAGCGCGCCATTTTTTTTGGATGGTGGCGCTGTCCTTGCTACTGCATGGGCTGGCGCTGCTGGCCTTGCTCTCCTGGAGTCGGCTTTGGCTGCTTCGCCAGCAGGAACAGGAAGCCATTGAGTTTATCTTGCTGGAGCCAGAAGATCTCGAGCCGCCGGAAGAAGCAGAGCTGGTTTCAGAAGTGGATTCCCGCGATGGGGGCAAGCGGGTAGAAGCACCCCCTTCCCAGGGCAGCCCACCCCAATCCCAGGCTGCCCCCCAACAGAAAGCTCCCCCACCGCCTCCGCCCCAACCCCAGCCGCCACGGCCGCAGCCGCCTGCCCCTGTGCCACCCCCTGCCCCGGCGGAAGTTGCCCTGGCCACTCCTAGACCTACTCCACCCCCTACGCCAACTGCGCCTCCGGCTCCTCCTCGGCCTGCGGCAACGCCAACTGCAGCCCCACCTCCGCCCACCCCAGCCCCCAGATCCACTCCCACCCAGACCCCGCCGCCTGTGGCGGCTGCTTCCCCTGCTCCGCCAGCTCCTACGCCTCCCCCCACTGCCGAGCCTCTAGCTATGCGGCCTAGCGAGCGGGCCTCAGATCTCAGCCAACTGCAGCCGGCTGCGCCGGCTCCCCAACCGGAGGTTCTCCTCGCCGAGCGGCCCTCCGATGCTTCCCAGTTGGGGCCGCCCCTGAGCGCTTCTGCTGCCAGTGAAGGGGCCGGGATCCAGGGCCAGGGAGCCAGCGGCTTGGCCAACCCCACCCAGTCGGCTCCCAACCCCCCCAATGTGGCGGCGCGGGCCAATGTGGACTGGGGCCCTTGGCTGGCGGCTTTGCAGCGCAAGGTGGAACAAAATTGGATCCCAGGGCAGACTGGCACTTCCCGCCGCACGGTGGTGATCTTCACGGTGGGGCGGGGGGGAGAGCTGCAGAGCATCCGCCTGGCCCGCACTTCCGGCAGTCAGCAAACCGACGACGCGGCACTGACAGCCATCCAGAGAGCAGCTCCGTTTTTGCCCCTGCCTGAGGCCTACGAGGGCAACTCGGTGACGATTAACTTCACCTTCGACATCAATGTGTTGGGACAATTAACTGTAGGTGGGTCGGCTAACTGACAACGGCTTCACGGTGCTGCCTCCCAAAACGGGGACAGAAGACCCTGGACAAGCTCTGGGAATCGGCGACGGTGCGTTTATCCTAGTCCTTAACCTTCAGAGATCCGTTGATGGGCACAACTTCCCTGCAGCGCACCCCCCTGTTTCCCTTCCATCAAGCCCTGGGGGCGCGGTTTGTCTCCTTTGCTGGCTGGGAAATGCCCCTGCAGTATCGGGGCGTGGTGGCCGAGCATCGGGCAGTGCGGGAGCGGGTGGGGGTATTCGACATCTCCCACATGGGCAAGTTCGAGCTCTGGGGGCCGGAGCTGGGATCCCACCTTAGCCGGCTGGTGCCCAGCGATCTGGCCGCTTTGCCAGTAGGATCCGCTCGCTACACGGTTTTGCTCAATCCGCTGGGGGGCATTGTGGACGATGTCATCTTCTACCGGCATCCACCGGAAGGAGAGCTGGAGCACTGGAGCCTGATCGTCAACGCGGCCACCCGCCACAAAGATAGGGAGTGGCTGCAGCAGCAGGGGATCCCTGGACTGGAACTGCAGGATCACACTGAGTCGCAAGTGTTGCTGGCGGTGCAGGGGCCGGCAGCAGAAGAGGTTCTTCAGCCTTTTTTGGCGGGATCCCTGAAGGCTTTGCGCCGCTTTCAACACGGACAGTTTGCTCCTCAAAAAGGGGGATCCTCAGGGGCAAGGGTCTTTGTGGCCCGCACCGGCTACACCGGAGAAGACGGCTTTGAGATCTTGCTTAGCCCCCCAGAGGGCTGCTGGCTCTGGGAGCAACTGGTGCAGGCAGGAGTACAGCCCTGTGGCTTCGGCTGCCGCGATACCCTGCGCCTAGAAGCTGCTTTTTGCCTCTACGGCCAGGACATGGACGAGAGCACCACCCCCCTGGAAGCCGGCTTGGGCTGGCTGGTGAACAATCCAGGGGACTACATTGGCAAGCTGGCCCTCGAACGTCAACGCGAGCAAGGGATCCCGCGTCGGCTGGTGGGGTTTCGCCTGTTGGAGCGAGCCATTCCCCGCAGCGGCTGTGCCATCTACGCTCCCAACTCCCCTGAGCCGATCGGGCGGGTAACCAGCGGCAGCCATTCTCCTACCCTGGGCTACGGCATTGGCCTGGGGTATGTGGATTCAACCTGGGCCGAGGTGGGATCCCGGCTGGAGATTGAGATTCGGGGCCAGCGCCGGCTGGCCGAGGTGGTGAAAAGGCCCTTCTATCGCTCGCAGGCCCTGGCTTAGCTAGAGGGGTCGAGCCGTTTGCCCATCTTGGGGGTAGCATATTCCTGCTGCAGCCGCCGCAATTTCCGTAGGGCCCGCCGCTCAATTTGCCGCACCCGCTCCCGTGAAAGGCCAATGTGTTCCCCAATCTCCCGCAGCGTCATCCCCTTTGATCCATCCAGGCCATAACGGGCTACGATTACCTGCTGCTCGCGTTCGCTCAGTTGCTTCACAAGAGCGCGGACTTCCTCCCAATGAGCAACCCGATTGAGATGCTCGACCGGATCGTTGTCCTCGTCGGGGATAAAGTGCTGCAGCTCAGTGCCGTCCTCATCGCCCACGCTCACGTTGAGAGAACAGATCTCGGCCATGTGGCGGGTGATTAGCTCGCGGTAGTTGTTGCTGATATCTAGCGAATCGAAAACTTCTTCTGCAGCAGGCCGGGATCCCCGCTCAACGGATAGCTCGCGGTAGCGCCGCTTCACTTGGGAGACCTTCTCGTACATATGAGCGGGCAGCCGGATGAGGCGTCCCTTGTTTTGGATGCCCCGGTTCACGCTCTGCCGGATCCACCAGGTGGCGTAGGTGGAGAACTTGTACCCCAGGGTTGGATCAAACTTTTCCACAGCCCGCGTGAGGCCGATGGTGCCTTCTTGGATGAGATCCAGGAACGGCAAGCCGCGGTTGCGGTAGCGCTTGGCAATCGATACCACCAGGCGCAGGTTGCACTCCACCATGCGCTTTTTGGCTGCTTCCCCCTGTCTCAGGATTTGCTGCAGCTCCTCTAAGGGGATCCCTACCCGTCGGCTCCAGTCCTCCAGGGACTCGTGCTGCCGCCGCTGTTGCAGGAGGGCCATCATCCGCTGCACCTGGTGGGCCAGGCGAAGTTCCTCTTCGGGGGTGAGCAACGAGTAGCGCCCAATTGTTTTCAAGAAACGGCCTACTGCATCTTGCAGGTCAAGACTTTCCGACATATCCCACCTCACACCCTAAGCCACGCCCTGTCTGAGTTTTCGCTCCTCCTGTTGCCTCTAACACCAGAGGTTAACAGCACCTCATTCATACCAGAGGGAAAACCATTTTGTAAAGGTTTTGTCGCCCTAGAACCTTGGCTCTTGGTAAACACTTGGCTCGCCGGATCTACTGAGGCTGTCCTGCCTGACTCCGCCCACAGTGTTTTTTAACCATTACCTTGAGCCTTTTACGCTACCTGTGGATGTTGCGAAAAATAAACAGCTTTGCTGCCCAAAATGAAAACTAATAGAAACAAACAGAGAAAAAATTGCCTCTATCGATATTTTTTCGAGGTACATAACCTCTTGAATTGAGACAAAAAGCCTGGAGAAATACTTAAGGATAGGTGGTTTGATTGCAGAAACCCACCCCCTCGCCCCGCGGTTAGCCAGCCTCAGAGGCTTGCTCAGCAAGATCTTGAAAACGGTGAGCAGTTGCTTTGAGCTTTCAACTTGCCTTAGCCCAAAACCAGCCAAGGCCAACCCTAGGAAAAGCCATAACGGCGGCTATCCCAAGTTTAGAGTATACCAGGACATTTGACCCTATATATGGGGTCAAATCCTAGAGCTGAGCTCCTGCAGCAACTCGTTGCCTGAGTAGGGGCTGCGCAGCCCAGGTGGGAAAAGTCGCAGTCCCTGTGGACGCACCCGCCGCTCCGGCCAAGGAATGGGTGTAAGCCGCGGCAAAGGAGTGGCCTCGGGGGGACTAGGCGTTGGGGTCGGCGTAGGAGTCGACGTAGGGGTGGGTGTAGGAGTCGGTGTAGGCGTTGGCGTAGGAGTCGGTGCAGGGGTGGGTGTAGGCGTTGGCGTGGGTGTAGGCGTAGGCGTTGGAGTCGGCGTAGGGGTGGGCTGAGGCTGCAGGATAGCTAGGGCTTCTTCTGCTTTCAACTCTCCCCGAACCAGCTGGGAGAGGGTATCTTGGCCGCCGGGGCTGTAGGTGATTTCGCGGGCGGCACTGTTAAACACATTGCGGATGGGATCCCCTTTGCTATCGACCAGCTCAACTACTATCACGTTGCGGCCAGGCTTCCAACCCTTCAGGTAAAAAGCCTCCCAGCGATCCAGCAGGCCGGACTGACCGTTGAGGGTGTAGCGGATGCGCCAGTCACGGGGGAGGTCGGCCAGCAAGCTCTCCCGCACCGGGGCATTGGCCAGCCAAAAATCGACCAGAATCGGCTCAGCTCCGTAGCTGCCGCTGGGAGAGCTGTAGGTGAGTAGTGGCAACTGCGGCTGCGGCACGTACTCCGGCGTAGGCGCTAGCACATGGAAGCTGACTTGGGCGTAGGCCTCGGAGTTTTTAAAGCTCTCGTGCCAGGGCTTGACGGCAAACACTCGCAGAGTATGGGATCCCGGCTCCAAGTCCTTGAAAACAAGGGGAGCCTCCGCATCGTAGTGGGAAATGTAGGGGCGATTGTCCAGAACCACATGCAAGTGGGGACCAAGACCCAGCTGCGGATCTTTGAAAATTGGGTACCCCCGTACCGCCAAGCGAACCGTAACCTGGCGCTCCGGCAAGATCTCGCCAGGTTGGGGGCTAAGGATCTGCACCTGCGGACGATAGTGCTGCAAGTAGGCATCCAGCTTGGCAATTTCTGGTGGCGCCGGCACTTGCTCAACCTGAGGTAGCTGGGGTTCCTGGGGTTGTTTAGGCGCAGATCTCCCACAGGCAACCAGCAGCAAAGCTGTCAACAGCGCCATCCACCATCCCACTCCCCGTGCTTTCAAGCTGGCATTTCCCGCGCGTCCTTGCATGAGCTTCACATCCCACACTTGCCAAGCCGCAGACAAGCCATCCTCACAACATTACCAGGATGTGTCCTTTGGGGAGGATCCCCTCCCCCGCCGCCCTAGAATGGGATCGGCAGGTTTGCTCCTGTCAGGAAAAGCTTTGAGGTCATCTATGACGCCAGTGGCAGCGACAATAGCCCTCGCGGGCCTGGATCTCACTCAGTGGCAAGCTCTCCTCAACAACCTCGCCTTTGCCATTTGTTTGGGAGCCATGCTCTTTTACTGGGGTGGAGCGGCATTTCCCCAAGTGCCACTTTTGGCCGAACTGGGCTTAGCAGGGATGGTGGGGACCAACTTGACAATAGCCGCTCTGCTAACGGCTCGCTGGATCGACGCCGGCTACTTCCCTTTGAGCAATTTGTACGAGTCTTTGTTTTTCTTGGCCTGGGGGATCACTGCCTTGCACTTGCTGGCTCTCCATTGGACCCGCCGCCGCTGGGTGGGGGTGATGACTGCCCCACTAGCAACGGGTATTGTCGCCTTTGCCGCCTTGGCCCTGCCGGAGGATATGCAGGCAGCTCAGCCGCTAGTGCCGGCTCTGCAGTCCAACTGGCTGATGATGCATGTTACCGTCATGCTCCTGGCCTACGCAGCCCTCTTGGTGGGATCCCTGTTGGCCATGGCTTTTCTCATCCTCACGCGTGGACAGGAGGTGCAGCTCAAGGGCAACTCCCTCGGCCTACAATTTCGACCGCCCCGACCTGCAAGTCAGCCAGAGCTCACGGAAGCCGCTGTTTCTTCCTCCAGCTGGGAACTTGCCGGGAGCCGCTCTTCTCTGTCCGCCGCTAAACTTCCTCCCTCGCCGACCCCCGAAGGGATCCCTCCCCAACAATTGAGTCTGGCTGAGATCTTGGACAACACTAGCTACCGCTTCATTGGATTGGGGTTTCCGCTACTTACCATTGGCATCATTGCCGGCGCTGTTTGGGCCAACGAGGCCTGGGGCACCTACTGGAGCTGGGATCCCAAAGAAACCTGGGCCTTGATTACCTGGTTGGTTTTTGCTGCCTACTTGCACGCCCGCATCAGCAAGGGCTGGCAGGGCAAGCGTCCCGCCCTCCTGGCCAGCTTGGGCTTTGGGGTGGTTTGGGTGTGTTACCTAGGAGTGAACTTTTTGGGCAAAGGCTTACACAGCTACGGTTGGTTCTTTTGAAGTAGGTCACCTCTGGCACCCCCCTTTACGGGTATTCTGATGCTGGCAAGCCGTTGTGGATACCTCCCGAGGAGAAAAGGATGCGTCTGTTTAACTACATCGTCTTCTTCTTGGCCCTCCTGGGTGTTGCCTTCTTTGCCATGCAAAACGCTAGCCCGGTAGTGATTACCTTTGCCCCCGGCGTTAGCATCGAGAGCCCGTTGGTGATTGAGCTTTTGGCTTCTGCCGGGATCGGGGCTGCTTTGGCCTGGGTCTATAGCCTTTGGATGCGGCTGCAATTTAGCCTCGAAGCCCGCGAGAAAAATCGGCAACTGCAAGAGAAGGAAGTCACCATTAGCGAGCTCAAGGAAATGGTGGTGGAGCTGGAAGCCAAAGTTAAGCAACTGCCCCCCAGTAAGCGGGCTGAGCCCCAGGAAGACCTGCAGGACGTTAAGGAAGTTACCACCGAGGGATCCCCTGCCTAGGCCGCCCATGCGGTACAATTAAGCTTCTGCTTGCCTTTCTCACTAGCACCTATGCAGGTTACCCAAGAAAAACGCCCTGGTAGCCGGGTTGGCTTCAAGATTGTGGTGGAAGCTGACCGGGTTAAGCGCTCCTACGAAAAAACTCTGCGCCAGCTGGAGCGGAACATTCAAATTCCAGGGTTTCGCAAGGGCAAGGCTCCGCGCAACCTGGTAGTGCGCCAGGTGGGCCGCGAGCGGATTATTGCCAGTGCTATCGATAACCTCATCCACGAAGCTATCCAGGAGGCCCTCCAGGAGGCTCAAGTCAACCCCATCGGCCAGTTTGAGCTGGATGAAGAGGTGAAGCAACTTCTGGATCGCTTCAACCCAGAAGCCGACTTCAGCTTCTCGGGGTATGTGGAAGTGTACCCTGAGGTTCGTCTTGGGCAGTACAAAGGGCTAACCGTCACGGCAACCCGGGTTGACATCAAGCCTGAGGAAGTTGACCGGCTTATCGACCAGTTGCGGGATCAACGGGCTACTCTCTTGCCTGTGGAGGATCGGCCTGCCCAGTTGGGAGATGTGGTGGTGATTGATTTCCAAGCCCGTGACGCTGAGGGCAATCCCCTCAAGGAAATTGCCGCTCAAGACTTGCAGCTGGAGCTGCAGGAGGAAAACTTCATTCCTGGTTTTGTGGCAGGCGTTGTTGGCATGCAGCTCGACGAGACTAAGGAGATCACTGCCACCCTGCCCGAGGATTACTTTAGAGCAGAGCTGGCTGGGAAAACGGTTACCTTTACTGTCTGCCTCAAGGAGATTAAAACCAAAGAGCTGCCAGAGTTAGACGATGCTTTTGTACAGGAGGTCAGCAATTTCCAGACAGTAGCCGAGCTGCGGGAACACCTGCAAAAGCGCCTTGAGCAAGATGCCCTAAGACAATCTGAAGAAAACCTCGAGGCGGCCATCCTCAAGGCCATTTTGGCAGCTACCGAGGTGGATCTGCCCGAGAGCCTTGTTGAGCAAGAAACCACGCAACTGCTAGCCCAAGACCTGCAGTCCCTACAGCAGCAGGCAGGGGCTAAACCGGGAGAAATGCGCAAGTTCCTGGCCCAACTGCCGCCTGAAACTCTCAACCAACTGAGGGAACGCCACCGGCCCGCGGCCATCGACCGACTGCGCCGTGCCCTTGCCCTCAGCGCTATTGCTCGGCAAGAGCAAATTGCCGTCGGCCCCACCGAATTGGAAGTAGAAGTAGAAGAGGTAATGAAGGCCTATGCCCAGCAGGGCCAAAAGTTGGATCGGGAGGGGGTACGCCAAGTCGTCTACGAAAATCTGCTCACCCGCAAGGTGATGGCCTGGTTGAAGTCGCACACCACCGTTAACTGGGTCGATAGCGAGGGCCATCCCACCGAGGCACCCGCTCTACCCCTCAGGGCTGGATCTGGGTCGGTGGCAGAGGCCGAGCTGGAGACAGCAAAGGGCTCTGGGCTCCTGGAGGCCTCTGGAGAAACGGCAGCGCCCTCTTCTAGGGCAGCTGAAGCCAAAACCGCGCCAGAGGCGGCCTCTACTGCCGAGGAGAGGTTGGATCTGGAAGCTGAATCTGCCAGCTTGCAGCTGAAACAGCCAGACCAGGCCAAGCCCAAGTCGGACAAAAAGAGCAAAAAGGGCAAGTAGACTCCTTCCTCCCTCGGGGAAGCTCTCCCAATTCCTACAGGAGACCGCGCCGCATCTGATCCCAAAGGCGGAGGTAGGACTCGGCTTCAGCTAAGCTTAGGGGCCGCCAGATCTCGGCCTGTTCCCAGGTGGAGGGGTGAAAGTCAGGCCGGCGGCGCAGCCGCCAGGAAAGTTGATCCCAATCCAGAGGCAAAACCGAAGGGATCCCGCTCAAATTGACAAGGCGAGGGGCGAACTCGGGATTGAGGACAAAGTCAATCCACTTGGCCCGCAGGGATTCCAGCTCCCTCTGCTTCTCTAGGGGCAGGAGGAGGGGCTCGGCAGCGCGGGGCTGCACCCAGACATCCCACCAGACGGCGGATCCCGAAGCCGGGATCACCACCTCCAACTCGGGGTAGCTGGCCTGGGTAGCGTAGAGATCTTGCGACCAGCCCACCGCTACCCAGCTATCGGCCAGGCGCAACATGGGCAAGTAGTCAGCGGAGGTATAGGCCAAAACTTGGCGGTGCAAGGAGCCCAGCTCCCGTCGCAGCTCCGCCTCTTCCGGGTCAAGGGGATCGTTGTAGGAGCGGCCCATCTTTTTCAGGGTCAGCCCAATCACCTCCCGCGGGTGATCCGGCAGCGTAATCTTGCCAGCTAAGTCAGGCCGCCATAGGTCAGCCCAATCCTCAATGGGCTTGCTGACGCGGTCGCGGCGGTAGGCGATGGCCGTCACCCCCCAGCGCCAGGGCACACCCCAGACCTGCCCCTCCCGCAGGGCTGCCGCCTGCCAACGGGGATCCAACTGCTGCCAGCGCCCCCCCAAGAGGCTGGGCGGCAAGGGATCCAGCCAGCCGGCAGCCAGAGCCCAATCCAAAGCGTCGGCCCCCAGCAGGCTAAGAGCTGGTACTGGCAGTCGTTGGCCGAGCCGCCACCAGGACGGCTGGGACGCCTGGAGGCTTTGGCGCAGGTAAGCCAACAACTGGCTTCGCTCATCCACCAGCTGCAAGCGAAAGCGGACCTGGGTGCGGCGGCGGAATTCGTTGACTAAGCTGAGAGGGATCCCCTGCTTGAGGGCGAGGATGAGGGGCAAAGGGACGCCAGGCCCGCCACAGCCGGCCACTGCCAGAGCAGCCAGGTAGAGGAATTCACGTCGGCTTAGCTGCTGCTTGCCCACGCCAGTACCGCTCCACCAGAATCAAGGCCACTAGATCATCGTAGGCCTTGTCCGGCACCCGCAGCCCCTTGGGCAGCAGGCGCTGCCACCCCCGCGGCTGGTAAACCTCCCAGTAGCGCCGCCGGGCTTCTTCTGAGCTGTGGCGTTCGTCCACAACAACGATCTGCTGCGGTAGGAGGAGCGACTCCAGTTGAGCCTTCCACTGCCGCGCCGTTGTCTGATTGCCGAGGATCAGCCGCTCGGCTCCAAACTGCTGCCAAAGAGCCCCCAACCTGGGCAGGGCCTCCCCGGCAGGAACCACCTCCCGATGCAAAACTTGCCAGGCTGGCTGGGTTTGCACAACCGCAAGGCCGCATTTGTCCCGCCCTGGGTCAAAACCCACTAGCACCCGCTCCATAGCCTTGATCCCCTATCCCTCCCTGCGCCCTCTTAGCTGAGCTGGAGCGGGGCCGTGTTGGCTGGAGGCCTGCGCCATGAGAAAACTCACCCGCAGCGGTCCTGCCGTGTAGATGTCGGCGTCGGCCACTAGCTTTACATCCAAAGGGGTGGTGCTTTGGCGCAGCTGCTGCACCACCTCCAAGAACCTGACCTGGGAGAACTCCCCAACGGTGCCGGTGATGGGATCAGCAAGGAGACCTTTTTCTTGGGAGCGCTGATTGGCCTCGTTTAGCAGCTCCAGCAGCCGCTGCTGGATTTCATTTTCGCTCAAGCCCGGCTGGATCACTCCTTGGGCCAGCACGGATCCCTTGGCAAAAAGGCGCTGGTTGGGGTAAATCTGCACCAGCACGGGCACAGGCTCACCCTTGAGCCGGTTGGTAAGAGAGAGGATGCGCACTGCCCAGCTGCCGGGTTCTTGCAGCTTTTCCAAAGCTCGCTCTGCATCCTCGCGGCGGAGGAGGATGGCGTTTTCCAGAGGGGGCACCGGCTGGGATCCCAGCGCCAGGGCCCGCTGTTCCGCCTGGGCCAACAGTTGCTCAAACTGCTGCCGGATGGCCTCTGGCTTTGCCCCTACAGGAGTCTGGACTACCCCTGTAGCTAAGACTTCGCCAGCCAAGATGGCTAGCTCCCCCCGCCGCAGTCGCACTGCCAACTGGTTGAGCTGGGCAATTTCGCGCTCAAGCTGGTTTTTCTGGGTCTCCAGTTGGTTTAGGGCTGCCTGGGCCGCCTCCAGGGAGCGCTCCAGTTGATCCCGATCCAGTTGCAAAGTCCGCTTTTGCGACTCCAGGGTGGCGATGGTTTGCCGCGCCAGTTCCACCTCTTTCTTGACTGCCGCCAGCTCTGCCTGGGCCCGCTCCAGCCTGGGCTGCACCTGGGCCAGTTGCTCTTGGGCTGCCGCCAACTTGGCCTCGGCCTCTTGGCGCGCTTGCAGCGCTGCAGCCAGTTGCTCCCGAACTGCACTCAGGCGGGTTTGGGCTGCCGACTGCTGGCTGCGAAATTGCTCAAGATCTAGCCTGAGGCGATCCCGCTCGGCTCTAAGGGCAGCATTCTCGGTCTCCAGCCAAGCTTTTTGGCGATTGAGGGCCTGCAGCTCCTGCCTAGCCCGAGCAATTTGGTTGGTATAGCTAAAAAGGGCTTCGGAAAGGGAGCGGTTGAAAAGCAGCAGCGTGCCCAAGGTTAGGGCTGAGATGCTTACCCCCGTAATCACAGCTACCAAGACGGCCGTGTGGCGAGGGCGCAGGTTAAACCAGGTGAGGCGCTTTTTGCCAATGCGATGCCCTACCCGATCCCCAACTACGGCAATCAGGCCGCTGATAAACAGCATGTAGAGGATCAGTAGTACGCCTTGCATAGACCGGGATCCCTGCCATGGAAATCTTAGCAAGGCGCTATTTGGCCAGGGTTTTAAGCGTAGAGCAGCCGCTCCACGGCTGCCACAATGTCTTCTGGCTGCACAATGGTGGCTGCTTCCAAAGTGCCGTTGTAGGGAGTGGGAATGTCTTGGGAAGCCAGGCGCACCACCGGCGCATCCAACTCGTCAAAGAGTTCTTCCATAATGCGAGCAGTTACCTCTGCTCCGATGCCACCAGTTTTCACATCTTCCTCCACAATGACCACTCGGTGCGTTTTGCGCACCGAAGCTGCAATGGTCTCCATATCCAACGGCTTGAGGGAGATCAAATCAATCACCTCAGGATCGATCTCCTGCTCCACCAAGGTCTCCACGGCTTTGAGCACGTGGTAGCGCATGCGCGAGTAGGTAAGGAGGGTAACGTCGGATCCAGGACGGACAACTTCTGCTTTATCCAGGGGCAAAAGGTACTCCTCCTCTGGCACCTCCCCCTTCACGTTGTAGAGAAGAACATGCTCAAAAAAGAGAACGGGATTGTCGTCGCGGATGGCCGACTTGAGCAGACCCTTGGCGTTGTAGGGAGTGGAACAGGCAACGATCTTTAGCCCCGGCACCGCCTGAAAGTAGGCCTCCAGCCGCTGCGAGTGCTCAGCCCCCAACTGCCGGCCCACGCCGCCCGGCCCGCGGATGACAATTGGAATCTTGAAGTTACCGCCGGAAGTGTAGCGCAGCATGCCGGCATTGTTGGCAATTTGGTTAAAAGCCAGCAGCAGAAAGCCCATGTTCATCCCTTCCACCACGGGGCGCAAGCCGGTCATTGCCGCCCCAATGGCTAGGCCGGTGAAGCTGTTTTCACAAATGGGGGTGTCCAGCAGGCGCATCTCCCCGTACTTGCGGTATAGGTCTTTGGTGACTTTGTAGGAGCCGCCATAGTGGCCCACATCCTCTCCCAAAACAAAGACGTTGGGATCCCGGGCCATTTCTTCGTCAAGGGCGGCACGCAAAGCGTTGTAGAGGAAGGTCTCAGGCATAGGGGGCAACTGTTGCTGGAAAATGGGGCTAGTCTTTAACATTAAACCACCAACCTCCCCATCCTGACCGTGTTTGCCCGCCAAAGCGGTAGCCACACCCTTGGTCAGCGCCTCTCTCGCCTGACCTGCTGCAGATGGGTCTGGCCTGCCTTGCCCTGCTTGGGTTTCGCTCTAGAAAACTACTTCATAAGCCAGTCCTCCAAAATCTGCTGGTACAGTTCGGGATCCAGGCGCGGTGTATCGTAAAGCCCTGCTTGGAGCCTTTGTCTTTGAGCCTCAAAGAGAATCACTGCTGCTGCCACCGAGACGTTTAGGCTCTGCACCATGCCCAGCATGGGGATATGGATAAGCGCATCAGCTAGGGCCAAGGCCCGCTCGGAAACCCCCCACTTCTCGGCTCCAAAGACGATGGCGGTGGGGTTGGTGTAGTCCACCTCGCGGTAGTTGCGGGCCCCCTCCTTTAGGGCAGTGGCGTAGATTTGGAAGCCTTTTTCTCGAAGGTGCTGGAAGGCCTCCTCCGTGGAGGGGTGAATCTTTAAATAGACCCACTTGTGGCTGCCGCTGCTGGTCTCGTTGAAAGTGGGCACCCCCTCCGTGGGGTTCACGGCGTGGACCCCTAGCACCCCTACAGCATCGCAGGTGCGCAGGATGGCAGAAAGATTATGGGGTTTGTGGACGTTTTCTAAAAGCACCGTGAGGTCCGGCTGCCTGCGCCTTAGAACCTCCTCCAAGCGTCTTCGCCTCTCTGGAGTGCGCTCCTTCATGGGTGGTACCTGGAGAAACCTTCGCTTTAGCTTAAAGGCCTGGCGGTGAACTACCCCAGCTCTGCTACCCGTAAGCTGGCTCTCGGTTACCTTTGGGGGAGGATCGCTTGCTGGCCCGCCTTGAAGTTTGCTGCTATTGGCGACCTTTCCAGCAGCCCTTGCGCACCCGTTATGGCTGGTGGTCAGTGCGCAAAGGAATCCTCGTCCGCCTGACGGATCTGGAGACAGGTCAGCAGGGCTACGGGGAGATAGCCCCTATTCCTTGGTTTGGCAGTGAGACCTTTGAGCAGGCTCTGGCCTTCTGTCGCCAGTTGCCGGCCAAGCTCTCAGAGGCGCAGATTAAGGAGATCCCGGCAACGCTGGCCGCCACTCGCTTTGGGCTGGAATGCGCCTGGTTGGCCTGTCGGGATCCCAGCTGGCTGGCTAGGGATCTCTCCGGCCTTTCCTTTTGTGGTTTTTTGGGGAAGGCTCCCCCCCCAGGTTCCTACCCAGTCTACAAGGGCAAGGTAGGAGTGGATCCCTTCGCAACGGAGTGGAAAAAGCTGGAAAGCTGGCTGGAGCAGTTGCCGGCGGGAGCCCGGCTGCGTCTGGATGCCAATGGCGGCTTGACCCTAGCAGAGGCGCGGCAGTGGCTGGCTGCCTGCGACCGGCTCAATCGGGAGTACCCGGGCAAGATTGAGTTTTTCGAGCAGCCTTTGCCGCCAGAGCAGTACGCTGACTTAATCCAACTGAGCCGCGAGTTTCAAACCCCCATTGCCCTAGATGAGTCGGTGGCCAGCCTAGAGCAGTTGCAAGCTGTCCACCGCTCCGGCTGGCAAGGGATCCTGGTGGTCAAACCCTCTTTAATTGGGTCGGGTCTTGCCCTCAGGGACTACCTCAGCCAACACCCGGGGCTGGATCTAGTGTTCTCCTCGGCCCTGGAAACCCCCATCGGCGCTTGGCATGGGCTAGCCTGGGCGGGATCCCTGCAAGCCAAAAGCGCCTACCCTAGGGCCGTAGGATGGGGAGTGGGGGAGCTTTTCCAGGAAGGGGATCCCCTTGCCCTGGTCAAGCTCTCCGCCCAGGAGCGGGCCGCTCTAATGCAGGCAGTGTGGGAGCGCTACAGCCAGTCCTAGACGGCAGCAAGCTGCTGTTTAGCATGCTCTTGCCGCAAGTAGGCCTGGATAAAGCGCATCAGCTCCTCCGGCTCGCCATTCATAAACGCCTCGACATTGTAGGTTTCGGCGTTGGTGCGGTGGTCTTTGATTAATTTGTAGGGATCAAAAGTGTAGGTGCGAATCCGGCCCCCAAAGCCCTGGGTCACTATCTCGCCGCGGATCTCGGCTAGCTTTTGCCGGCGCTTCTCCTCTTCCAATTCAATTAGCTTCGCCTTCAGGATCTGGATGGCCCGCTCCTTGTTTTGCAGTTGGGAGCGCTCTTCGCTGCAGCGCACGGCAATACCAGTGGGCTTGTGGATAACCCGCACTGCCGTTTCCACCTTGTTCACGTTCTGGCCCCCTGCCCCGCCCGAACGGCAGGTCTCGAACTCCAGATCCTCCATCCGCAGCTCAAACTCGTTCTCTTCCTCCAGGATGGGCATGACCTCCACGCCAGCAAAGCTGGTCTGGCGCTTGCCATTGGCGTTGAAAGGGCTAATGCGTTCCATGCGATGGTTGCCCTTCTCAGCGGAAAGATACCCGTAGGCATAGGGCCCTTCAATCAGCAAAGTGGCTGACTTGATGCCAGCCTCTGCCCCTTCCGAGTACTCCGAAAGGGTAACCTTGTAGCCCTGGTTCTCCGCCCAGCGGGTATACATTCTTAGAAGCATTGCCGCCCAATCCTGGGCATCGGTTCCTCCGGCGCCGGCGGTGATGGTGAGGATGGCCCCGTTTTTGTCGTAGGGGCCGGAAAGCAGTTGCTGCAGCTCCCATTGGCTGAGCTCCCGCTCCACCGCCGCCAGGGATCCGGACACTTCCGCCAACAGCTCCGGGTCGGGATCCTCTTGCAGCAGCTCCAGGGCGCTGGCGGCATCTTCCAGGCAATCCTTCCAGCGGTGAACTTGATCCCAGGAGGCCTTGAGCCTGTTGAGCTGCCGCAGATGGCGGCGGGCTGCCTCGGTATCGTTCCAAAACTGCGGCTGCGCCGCCTCTTGCTCCAAAATGGCGATCTGTTGCTCTAGGCGGGGCAGGTCAAAGATAGTCCTGAGCACTGCTCAGGCGCGCGGTGAGCGATTCTAGGCTGCGTCTTAGATCGGCCAGTTCCATGGGTTTGTAGAGGCTATCTGAAGTCATCGGGTCTGGGATCCCATCTTAACTTCCTAGCCCGCTGACGGGCGCATCTAGATTGGGGAAATGGCTGGAGGGATCTGAGCCCAGAGGAAGATCGGGATCTTGTTTTGGAGGCTGCCATGGCGAAGGTTCTGGGCTTGCTGTCCGGACTGGCTCTGGCCATCTCCAATCCCACCCCGGAAGCGTACGGGGCCTACGCAGGGGAACAATTGGCTGCCTATGCTACACGGGAGTACTGCGCCCAGCTCGCGGCTTTTTTGCCCACCCTCATTGAGGAATGTCACGCCCTTGTCCAAGAGCTGCAACCGGAGTTGGCAGAGCTGTTCCTGCGCCAGACCCGCCGGCAAAACTTCATCCTCTTCAGCCTCTACAGCACCGATTTGTCGTTGCTTAACTTTGGCCCGCTGGGGATCTCCTTGCCCACCTACCACTTCCAAACTCTGACGGTAGCAGGGCAGTTTTACACCTACGAGATCCGCGAGGGCCAGACCACTCCCAAAAAGGACTAAACCTGGGCCCGCTCCAAGAGGGCTTGCAACTCCTCCAGAGCCGCCTGGGCCGACTGGGCCTGCTGGTAAAGGGATTGCACCATCTCGGCGCTGGCCTGGGCTGATTGCAGGGTGGATTGACTCTGGCGTTGGATGCGCTCTGCCAAGCTGCGAATGCGGTTGCTGGCTTCGGTGGTGCGCCCCGCTAATTTGCGAATCTCCTGGGCAATGGCACCAAAACCGCCGCCCCCACCCCTGCGGTTGGCCTCCACAGCCGCGTTAAAGGAGAGCAGGCGAATATAGCCCGCCACCTCTACGATCA
This sequence comes from Synechococcus sp. H70.2, assembly GCF_047462275.1. Lineage (NCBI taxonomy): Bacteria > Bacillati > Cyanobacteriota > Cyanophyceae > Synechococcales > Synechococcaceae > Synechococcus > Synechococcus sp. H70.2. The sequence continues at coordinate 3,152 of NZ_JANSIU010000013.1, read as the reverse complement.
AGTCAACGATGGTGTTGATTTCTTTGAGCTCGCGGGAGAGCTCCTGGTTGCTGTCGGCAATTTCCTGAAATAGGCGGCGCACGGCCTCTACTCCGGCAAAGGTGGCGGCAAAGGTGGATTTGCCCTTCTCCGAGAGCACCGAGCTGATCTCGATGATGCGGGCGTTGAGGCGGGCCAGCTCCTCGGAGCGCTGTTGCGCTTGCCGACGTTCCTGATCCAAAGCCAGGTTTTGGCGGAGAATCTCGGCTTTCTGCCGCTCCAGATCGCGGGCATACTGAAGGCTGCGGTTTTTCTCTTGCTCCAGCTCGGCCAGGATCCGCTTCATCTCCTCCTGCTGTTCCCGCAGCTTCTGCTGCGTGGCCAGATGCACCTGCGACTGGGCCACCAACAGCACCGGCACGTCCAAAAGGCGGTAGTCCTGGGGACCAACTTGTACCACCACCGGGTCGTAGATGGTCTCCTGGGGCCGCTGGAAAGCCTGGCTGGCCGCCGCGAGGACATCGCAGTCGCCGGGGAGCAGCAAAAAGCCCTGCCCGTGGAACTCCACCAAGGAGCTGATGGGCCGCTTCAAAAACACGTCTAGGCCATAGGGCTTGCTCAGCATCCACTCCAAAATGGCGCGGCGGGTCAACATCCCCCTTACCTGCGATTGCTCATCCAACACGACTACCCCCGAAAGGCTGGGGTCATCTTCCAGGCGGCGCACCACATTCTCGCAGGGGGTGGACTCGTTCACCTGAAAGTCCACCAGGGCCAGATCGCGCAGCTTGGTGTTGATCGAGAGGGTGGGAGTGGGCGGATTGGTCAGAATGGCCATCCCAGGGATCCTCAGAGCGGCTTGGGCAGAGACAGGTGGCTATGTATGTATAAGCAGGAACATGACTCCACTCGGCTTTCCAAGGGACTAGGGGCAGAGCGAGCCAGTCATCTTCAGTTTGCCTCGTGATCCTACTAGCTACAACTCTCCAGGGGACTTTGCGAAAAGAGGCCCTTGATTGGTGGGCAGGCAAGGGACCCGACCGGGATCCGGGTGGATAGGTAGGCATTTGTGGCCAATCTTTGCCGTGGGAGTGGAGAAGCTGCCTCCGTTGAGAGAAGGCCCACCGCTTCAAGCTTACTGTGTGGCTGGAGATGCTTCCTCCTCCCCCAGAGGTTTCTTCGCCCAACAGCTTTGGCAATGCAAAGGCTCACCCCCGCTTGGACAGCCGTTGCTGCCGTTTTCCGCCTTGCCGCTTGACTAGGGTTGCGGACTTGGGGGTAGGGCCTGGTTACCAAGCAGCCTGCAAAGCGCTTCCGGCCGACAGCGGGAGTCTGCAAGAAGAGGCGGGCAGAGGGGAGTCCTTGCAGCAGAGGTAGCAATGGCTTGACTGTGGGGTTATTCCGCTTGGCCGCCTTGGCGGCAGCTGCTACCCGTCAGTGCGCCAGGTTACGAGCCGAGGGCAGAGGGATGGCCACTTCTGAGCTCAACCCCTGCCCAGCCAATTTTGGAGCTGGCGCTTACAGGGCAGGGCTTCTGTGGATTTTAGCTGGAAAACCCTTGGCTGGCGGTCTTGGTGGGCTTTGTCGGCGCCAGGGCGGGCCAAGCATGTTCCTCTCCCCAGCTTCTCAGAGCGGTTAGTCTAGACGATGATAGGGAACAGTCGAGGGGAGCAGAGCTGGTCAATGGACACTACTGAGGCCCTCCAAGTGCTCAATCTGCCGCCAGATGCCAGCGAACAGGAGATCCGGAGGAAATGGTTCCGGGAATACCAAGCTCTCACTGGCGCTCTTCTTGAGCTGGACGACGAACGCCAAAGGCCCCTGCTGGAGGCGCAACTGGCACGGCTAAATGAGGCCCGGGATGTACTGTTGGGCGGCGGATCCCAGACCGAGACGGTCTCGCCTTGGACGAGTGCAGAAGACCTGCCCCCACAGGTGATTGTGCTGCTGTACCGAGCCAATGGCCAGGAAGGGATCTGCACCCGCCAAATTGGGGGCAAGGACATTGTCATTGCCTTTGAGAGCATCTTTGGGGCGAAAAAGTACGCCCAGAGGTTGGCCCAGCAGGGGTTGCCCAAACCTGTGACCGAGCGCTTTGACACGCGGGAGATCGTTGATTTTTGCCGTGAGGGGGGCTATGGGTTGATGGTGGTTCCGGCCAACGAGGTGCTGGAGCCCCTGCCAGAGAGTACGGAAGCGGCGCGCAATTGGCAAGACTAATCCTGAGGAGCTGAACTGGAGTCCACTCACCTCGGTCAGGAGGGTCTTCAATGATCACTGCTGAGCCGATCTCTGCAGAGGAGTTTCACCAGATCCTGGCGGCGGATCTGGAGGCTTGCTGTGAGGCCTTTGGCTTGAGGGCGGAGTACTTGCGTCTGCAACAGCAACAACTGCGTTTCTGGGTCATGCTGGCCCTCTGCCTGTTGGTGATTGCTCTGGTGATCCTCTTGGGAACCCGCGATCCCGGCTATTGGCTGCTCTATGCAGTGGCAGTCTTGTTGCTGGGAGTAGTTTTCCTGGGGTTGCTCTGGGCTCTCCTGGAGTTGCGGCAAAACCTGCAGCGCATTCGTCAGCGCTGGAAAGAGGCCCATCTCCTAAATAGCCCTGCCAAGATCATGGAGTTTGCCAGTGACCTAGCCTGCAAGGTTAAGGAATACAACCGCTGGGTTCAGGAGCTGCAACAGTCTTTGGAGGAGGGCCGTTATTGGCAAGACTTTCGCCAACTCAGCGAGGCAGAAAAGCAGTACATCCAGTCGCTGCTTTTGCAGGTACGAGCTCAGTTGATCACGGCCTTGCAGATGTGCAGAGCCTTGATGGAAAACCCAGGGGCCTCCGTGGAGCAGTATTTTCGTCAAGTGGTTTCCCGGGATCAGCAGTTACTCGAGCAATTTATTGCCAAAAACTTGACCGCTAACCGCTACGCCGCAATAGCCCGCCAACTCTCGGCGCTGGAAGCAGATCTGCAAACTCGGATCAGTGCCCTGGCCTTCCGCTAGTTTGGCTATGCTCAAGCCCTTGGTGAAGAGAACCCTCATCGTCCTGCTAGCTAGCGGACTGGGCCTGCTGGGATGCGGGGATCCCAATGTGCCGCTAACCCAACCTCCCCCCGAGGCTTTCCGGGGGCGGGGCCCCCGGGCGGTGGCGGGTGGACGGCGGGCGGGGGCGGGGGGGGG
>NZ_JANSIU010000012.1:30055-56826 GCF_047462275.1 Synechococcus sp. H70.2 | reverse complement strand
CATAAGACCTAACTTCCCTGCGGAAGTGCGAAGATTGACAACCCAACCTTAAACCATCCATTAAGTTCTGTCAACTCTTCCTCAGGAATCCTGGCTCAGCGGTTGGAGGGGCGGCTGTCGGTAGAGGAGAAGAGGGCTTCCAGGGCCTGGCTGAGGGTTGGCTCCATCACCACCCGGTCTTCGTAGGCGGCGATGACCCGGGTAAGCTGGGGCAGGCGGCCCTGTTCTGCCTCGAGATAAAGGGGCTGGACATAGAGGAGCGAGGTCTCGATGGGGATGACCAGCAGCGTGCCTAGGTTCACCCGCGACCCGTGTTCGTTCCAGAGGGCGATTTGCTCGGAAATGGCGGGATCCTGGTTGACCCGCGCCTCTACCTGTTCTGGCCCGTAGATGAGGCGCTGCCTGGAAAACTCATACACCAGCAGCTTGCCGTAGTTTTCCCCATCGCAGCGGGCAGCCATCCAAGCCACCATGTTCTGCTTGTTGAGGGGAGTGAAGGGGGAAAGTAAGACAAACTCAGGCTGGTTTTCCTCCGGCAAGGTGAGGACAAGGTACTGGGGCTGCATGGGAAGGCGCCGCTGCTTGCGGAACTGGTTGGGGATCTGCCACTGGTCTTCCCGGTTGTAGAAAACACGGGGATCCGTCATGTGGTAAGTGGCAAATTGCTGCACTTGCAGGCGGAAGAGATCCTGGGGGTAGCGGATGTGCTGCCGCAGCGGCTCCGGCATGGCCTCTAGGGGCTGGAACAGGGTGGGGTAAATGCGGGCGTAGGCTTGGATGAGGGGATCCCGGGGGTCGGCAATGTACCAGTCAATGCTGCCGTTGTAGGCGTCCAGCACCGCCTTGACGGAGTTGCGGATGTAGTTGAAGGGGAAGCCGGGCAGAGGCTCCGAGTAGGGGTAGCGGCTGCTGGTGGTGTAGGCATCGAAAAACCAGTAGAGTTTGCCCCCTTGAATCACCAGGTAGGGATCCCGGTCGTAGAGCAAAAAGGGCATCACCTGGCGCACCCGTTCCCGGATCTGGCGGCGATAGAGAAAGCGGGTGGTAGAGGAAAGCTCGCGGCTGAGAAGAATGCGCAGATCCCGGAAGTGCCAGGCGTAGAGAAAGCGCTGCCAGAAGTGGGGGATGGGCACGCCGCCCGTGCCGCGGTAGCTGCTGTAGACATAGCGATCGGCAGCGGGATAGTCCAGCTCCCTTGCCTCGGCTCCCACAAACACATGGGTAGTGGTCAGCTCGCCGTAGTAGATAGCCGGCTGTTCCACCCGCAGCACCTGCGCCACCTCCGGGTAGCGGGGAGAAACCCGCGGTGGGATATCCGAGAGAAAAAAGTCCGGCAGCCCCTCTGGGGTAACTACGTTCACCGGGCTGAGGGTGAGGCCATAGCCGTGGGTATAGAAAAACCGCTGGTTAACCCAAGTTTGGGCAGCAGGCGGCACCTGGGCAAAGTCCAATTCCCGCGCAGCGTGCATCACTTGGCGCAGTTCCCCGCCAATGCGGTAGCGATCCACATCCACATCGGGAAACTGGTAATAGGGACGGATCTCCTGCAGCTGGCGATAGGTAACCAAGAGGGGCTCCGTATCCCAAAGGCGCACGTTGCGCAGGGTGGATTGATTTTGCTGCAGGGTTTCCAGCGTCAGGGATCCCTCCTCTGGAAAGGGTTTCACCTCCACCTCGGTCAGGCCAAAGCCAGCGCGGGTAAAGCGGATGTTGTGCTCGATGTAGGGGCGCTCCAGCTCCAGCTCGTTGGGGGTGACCAAAAGGGTTTGCACCAGTTGCGGGTAAAGCCGGGTAGTCAGCAGCCCAAACCCCAGGTAGGCCCCCCAAAGCAAAGCCGGTGCCAGCAGGGAACTGGCCCAGGCAGGGCACCAGGATTTGAAAAAGGGAAGGCGGAGGCGGATCCCTTGGCGGGCCAAAACCCAGAAGCCAATGGCCGTCAGGAAAGCCACCCCGCTCATTAGAGTGGTGGCTGGCAGGGTGGCGTGGACATCGGTAAAACCAGCGCCAAAGACAACGCCGCGGGTGGAGTAGAGCAGCTCATAGCGATCCAGCCAGTGGCCCCAGGCGCGAATTAAAAACAGGGATCCCGCCAGGATCAGCAAGTGCCGCTGGGCAAACAGGGAAAGGGCCAGGGTCAGCCGCTGCTCCGATAGCCCTAGCTCCACCAGGTAGATGAGTGCTGTCGTGATCAAAGTAAGCAGCACCAGCTCGAAGCACCAGTGCTGCAGCGTCTCCCAAAAGGGCAAGCCGAAAAGAAAAAAGCCCAGATCGCGGCCAAAGATGGGGTCGGACTCCCCGACGGGCACCTGGTGCAGCCAGAGCAGCAGTGTAAACCAGTGCCGAGAAAGAGACCAGGCCAAGCAGCCGCTCAACCCCAGGGCAATGGCCCAGGCCCAGGCTGGGTTTGCACCCCGCCAGCAGGCGCGGATGTTGGATCCCACTGCTGCCAGGGCAAAGCCAAAGGCGCCCAGGCCTAGCCCCCAGCGAGCCATCACCCGTGTCCACAGCACTGGCAGGGCGTTCAGCTCAGCAAACCAGGCCAGATCCACATAGAAAGACGCCAAAGCCGTGATGGCTAGGATCCCCAGTCCAATCCAAAGCAACAGGAGCAGCCCTCGCCGCAACCGCTGCATGGCCTCACCGTCCTTGGCCCGGAGCTGCCCTTGATCCTAGCCCCTGCACCGCCTGCAGCAAGCCCGCTGGACCCCCGTCCACCCGCACCACCGGGATCCCGACTTGGGCCTGCAACTCTTGCCAGGTGAGATCGTCCAAGAAGCGCTCCCCATCCTTAAGAGCAATCTGGGGCAAAAGTAGCCCATCGTAGCTTGCCAAGTTTTCAACGGATTTCAGAGCGCCCAGAATGTCTTGTCCTGTCAACAACCCGGTTACCGTCAGGGTTTGTCCCCAGAATTGGCTGGCAATGGGCAACAGGTCCAACTGCAGCCCCCGAATGCCGTTCATCCGCTTGACCACAGGCTGGAAGGCCTGTTCCACAGCGTTGCCCACCACCCAGAGGACTTTGAGGGGAGCAGGGATCCCAGCCGGCAGCTGCACCTGATCGAACTCGCTCAAGAACAAGCGCAGGGATCCCACCCCATTCCCCAGTTGGGGGTAATCTTCGTAGTGCTCTGCCGGCGGCAGTTCCCGACCTGCCAGCAGATACCACTCATCAGCCAGCCAGGCAAAGGTGGATCCCAGTTCTTGGCGAAACTGCGCCTGCAGCGCTTCCACCTGATCAATCACCTCCGCCGCTTTGGCAGCATCCACTGGGATCAGCTCATCATGGGGAGGGCGAAAGCGGGTTAGCCCCACCGGTACCACCGCCACCGAGAGGACGGTCGGGATCCCTTCAATGGGTTGGCCAAAGGCGGCCAAGTCCAGAAGGGTGCGAGTTAGCTGCTCCCCATCGTTCCAGCCTGGGCAAACCACCACTTGGGCATGCAGTTGCAGGCGGTGTTGGCGAAACCAGGCCAACTGCTCCAGGATCAAGCCAGCGCGCGGGTTTTTGAGCAGGCGGCTGCGCAACTGGGGGTCGGTGGCATGGACCGACACATAGAGGGGAGAAAGGCGCAGGCGGGCAATGCGATCCCACTCGGCAGCAGTCAGGTTGGTGAGGGTGAGGTAGCTGCCGTAGAGAAAGCTGAGGCGGTAGTCATCGTCTTTGAGGTGCAAGCTTGCCCGCATCTCAGGAGGCTGTTGGTCGATAAAGCAAAAGGGGCAGGCGTTGTTGCATTGGATGAGACCATCGAACAAAGCCGTCTCAAACTCCAGCCCCAGATCCTCGTCCACGTCTTTTTCCAGCTCAACGGTGCGCGGGATCCCCTGGCTGTCTAGGATCTCCAGGCAGAGATATTCCTCAGCAATGAGGAAACGGTAGTCGATGAGGTCGCGGGGTTTCTCGCCATTGATGCTCACCAGCGCCTCCCCCGGCTGAATGCCCACCTTTGCCGCCAGGGATCCGGGTAGGACGGCGCTGATGCGGGCAGGCTTGAGGCTAGCACGGGACATAGCGCGCCCAGAGTACAAACCTACTCCAGACAGCGGCGAATTGCTGCTTCCAGCTCCGACTGGCTCAGATCAGTGACCACAAACACCTCTTGCACGCTGCTGCCCTTGCGGGCCACCAACTTGTATCCCCCTCGAATGGGCACGGAAATCCGCAACTGCAACTGAGGGATCCGCCCCCGACTGCAGGACAAGGCGCCCGGCGTTACAGTTTTAATGCCCGGTTGTCGAGTCAGGCGCTCCAGGACAGGGATCAGCCCAGAAATGTGGGTGGAGTGGTTCCAAACCAGTCGACCGGCAGGCTTAGACATAGCGGCAACGCAACAGCGAGAGAGGCTGGATCTCCATGCTAAGCTCTTACCCTTGCAACTGAGAATAAGCCTTGGCCAACTCTCCAAGTGCAGGCATTTTCAGAGGGTTTTCTCTGTGCTAGTTTAGCGGCAGCAAGCGCAAGGGTCTCCTGACTTATGGTTGCCGAGCAAGTCATCCTAGAGATTCCCGAAGCCATCCTGAAAGGCCTGCAGAATGGAACCTACGAGCGCGTAGGCGGCGTGGTGCGAGAAGTGGCTTCTAAGCAGGTGGTGGCCTGGCTGAGAGAAACAGGGGGCTTGACACTCGCAAATAGCATTGGCAACTGGATCCCGGGAGTGGATATCATCAACGGGATCCTTGCCAACATTCAGTTGAGGCAGATCAACCTAAGACTAATCGACATTGGCAATAAACTAAACACTGTCTTAGGCTTAACCCAATTTAATACTGCTCTTGGTCTGGCTAACCTGGGTTTGTCTGCCATAGGCTTTGCGGTCGTTATCTCTAAGCTCGATCAAATCGATTCTCGAATTCAAAATCTTCAACAATCTATCTCAGAACTCAAGGATAAGATAGATAGATCGCTCCTTGCTAAGGCTAAGTCTGCTATTAACGTTGCAGAAATAGCTTTGAAGATGTCTTCCCAGACCAACAGGAAGCGATTAGTAACCGAGGTCATTCAGCCTCTGCTTGAGGCTGAGCACTATTATCAAGCTGCGTGGGATTCCAATTGGAACGAGAACAACGGCATTTTGGCTCGCGAGTACATCTTAATCCTATCTTTAGTCTATGTTACAGAGATTAAATGTTACTTAGAGCTGGAGGAGCATGAGATGGCTCTGAAGCGCCTGGCGGAGGCCAAGGAAGTTCTAGAACCCCGTATTAGAAAGTATGTCAAGCTTTTGTTGACTGAAAATCCTTCAGGATATCTTCACAGAGATTGCCAAGGAGTCAGCTTGTCAAGCGTTGTGGAGATTCTCAAGTATGTAAAGGGTGAATCGGATGCGAGTAAGCTGTTTGACGAATATATACGACCAGCTATTTTCAACTCACAAAGCATTAAATCCTGGACTGATAGCATACCACTAAGATCTAGGAATGCCATCCTGGCAATCATTGCCCCATCTTTGATTGATACAGGCGGTTGGATAATCTGGGATCCCATAGTTTGGGATCCTCCTCGGAGAGAAGCTATCCTCAGTAACGCAAATCAAGTTATAGCGACTGCCCAGTCTATGATCGAGTTGGACAGGAGACTGGAAGGCTACAGATACGAAATCACTGAAATGACTCGGCTTGGTCTCAGCTACCAAGAGTGGCAAAGTCTGGTTTTGCCACCGAGGAGCTCGCCTGAGAATCTGGACTCTAAGGTTTTGCTCCTCCTGCTGGCCTAGGATCAATGGGGGTAGAATCCACCGCCTAAACCAAATAGAACTGCCAGTATGCCAATACCAACAGCGACTCCAGCCGCCAGCTTCAGATCCTCCTTTAGCTTCTCAGCGTCCGCTCTTTCCTTTATCGCCGTCAATAGAAAAAGCTGATCCTCTCCGCTAAGCCCGCTTATAAACTCAGGGGATAAAGACTCAAGGGAGAGACTCTTAAAGTAGTCGATCCTGCTCCTGTAGTAAAGCTGAAGTTGAGTGAGTTCCGCACTTTTTTCTTTCTCATGTAGGGCGATTTTTGACTTCGCCCTTTCTTGAAAACTTTTGGCTGTCTCCACTTGCGCTTTACTGTACCTGTCAGAAAATGCTGACCAAGCAAATGCAAAGGCAATGATTACAAGTATAGTACCAATCGCTCCCCAGCCTCCTAAGAAAGCCAAAAAGCCCAAAAACAAAGAGAAAAGGCAGTTCCGTATGTTTTCATCCTTAGTAAGGAAGGCATAATCAACTCTGGCATCCTCTTCCTTAATGCCGATTGAAATAAGGTTTCTCCTTAGCTCGGACTTCACTTGCTCTATCTTTTGATTGTAGTTAACTTCGATACTTTCCTTGCGACGCTCTATTTCCTTTGCAGCTTTCTGTATCTTGTCAGGGTCGAACGGCCAAGTGCTGCCGTCTTGGGTGCTATAGCTGGGTTTGGCTTTCAGGCCTGGGCTATACTCGCTCCCTTTGGTCTGCGGAGCCTGGGAAGCCCTTTGAGAGTCGTAGGCTTTTCGCTTGACAGGGTCACTGAGTATCGTGTAGGCCTCTTGAATGGACTTAAACTTTTCTTCAATGTATTGTCGAGCCTTGTCCGGTGTACCGGGAGGGAGACGATCCGGGTGATACTCTTTGGCAAGCCGCCTGTAGTTCTCTTTAATTTCTTCAAGGGTCGCGTCAGGCTTTGTTTCCAGCTCGCGGTAGAAATCTTTCATGAAGGGATCCCGTCTTTGCTACCTTGCCAGAAGGATTCTACTGCTGCTCCCGTAGGTTATAGCAGCTTTCTTTAATCCTTTTTAATCCCGCCTTGAGTGCCAGACCCGCTAGGGAGAGCCGCACTCCCAACAGTCCTCTGGGGATTGCCGGCTCTTCTTCCTGAGCCGTAGCTATCTATTCCCAATTGCTTGCTGGTTTGGACAGGGAGGGATCTAGTCCAGCTCCCGCCGACGTAGCCGCTGCAAGGCCGAGAGAGGTTTCTCTTCTTCTGGCTGCTTTTCTAGAGTTGCTTCTGGCGGGGCAACTTTTTGGTTTTTCTCGACTTCAAGCGCAAATTTGTCCCCCTCCGAATCGATGGTTAGGGGAGGGGCGGGGTTGTTAGTCTGTTGGCCAGGCAGAGGAACCGACTCCAAGGGGGCCAGCAAGGACTGGATGTGGCTATAGGTTTCGGGGTTGCTGCGGGCGGCGTGGGCCAGGAGGGTGAGCTGCTGTTTGGCTTCCACGAGGTTCCCCAATTTGAGATCCACCAAAGCCAGTTGGTAGCGGGCCTTGAAACTTGTGGGATCCACCTCCACTGAGCGTTGGAAGGCAGCTCGCGCCTCCGCCAGCTTGCCTTGGCGAGCGTAGATCAGGCCGAGGTTAAAGGGCACGTCGGGATCCCGCTCACTGGGGAGAACCCTAGTTTTGTCTTCTAGCTCAAGGGCGGCCCGGTAGGCGTTAATAGCTAGAGTGTGAAAGCCCATCTGTAGGTAGCGGGCTGCATCTTCCTTGAGTTGAGCCACCGTCGGCTCCCCGGTGAGCAGATTCATAGGCGGCTGGGCAGAGGCGGGCAGTCCCAGCGCCCAGCTCAGCAGAAATCCCACAGCTTTCAGGCCGAGGACGGCGGCCTCTCTACTGCTACTCGCTGCCATGATCGGTTTCCTCCAGCCACCTCAACACCACTTCGTTCCACCCCTCCGGGCCGGGAAGGGGAGCTAACTGGATCCCTGGCCCCCCAAGGCGGATGGCCTCACTCCAGAGACTACCCGCAATTGGGCTGGGAAGCACGACTTTCCGCTCCGCCCAGCGCAAAAAGGCCAGATCGGGCAGGGAACAGCCAATGCCCAGAGCCCTGACCGGGCCCAAGTGTCTCTGGTAGCAGTCGAGAAGCAACCGCACCGCCTCTTCTCCAGGCCAGAAACTGGCTGCTGGGGTTGAATGCATCCACTTCCAGCCAGTGAGATACCAGTGCGAAGGGCTGGGAAGGTGGAGCTGACGCAGCCGCAGCTGGTGCTGGCTGAGGGTGGCCTCTTGTTGGGCAAAGGCTACTCTCAGCGTGGCTGGATCCCCGGAATAGCTGAAAATCTCGCTGTACTCGCGCTGTTGTGCCCGTTCTGCTTCCTCTAAAGGGATCCCGGTGGCCGCTGCCAGCTCTGAAGCCGTCCAGTCGCCAAATCCAATCAAGTCCAGCTGGAAATCTTGGCGCACCTGCTGCAGGATCTGGCGCAAGCGAGAATAGGGCAGCCCCAGGGCATACTCATAGTAGGGAGGGCGGTGTTGCCAGTGCTCATCCAAAATGCCTGTGGGAAAGTAATGTTCGGGAACATAAATGGCGGAGCCGTCCTCGCAGATGAAGGGATGCTCTAGGTGCAGTTGCCGACGCAGATGTTCCAGTTGAGCGCGGGTACGCAGGCTGTAGAGTACCAAGGGAATGGAGCGACGCTCCAGAGCCGCCAAAGCTTGCCGAGCAGCCCCATAGCTGTTGGACTCCAGATCCAAAAGGCTGCCATCCAAACTGGTGAGGACAAGTCGCATAGGTCCAGGAAGGGAAAAGGCACTGGCACCTGTGGAATTAGCTAGATCAGACGGCTCCTAGCCCGAGGAGTCCAAAGCGGATCCCTGGGGTCTAGGACACAGGCGGCCAGCATTCCCATCATCTAACAGCCTTGCCAGAAGTGAAGCGCCCGGAGTGGCCTTGCCAAAGGTTACGCCCTGCTGCCCCGCCCAGCCGCTACTAGCGGTAGAGCCCAGCTCCTAGCTTTGCTTTATGGCAGGGATCAGGTGCCGAAAGCGCGATCCCCAGCATCTCCCAACCCAGGCAGGATAAACCCTCGGTCGTTTAGACGCTCGTCAATCATGGCGCAGAAAATTTGCACCATCGGGTAACGGGATCCCAGTCGCTGCAGCCCTGGCGGAGCGGCCAAGACGCTGACAATTCTCACTAGGCTAGGATCTGCCCCCCGTTTTTTTAGCTCATCCAAAACCCAGAGCAAAGTACCCCCAGTGGCCAACATCGGCTCAGGGATGAGGATGCGCATCTGCGCAGGGATCTGCTCTGGCAGGCGATTGAGGTAACAACTGACCTGCAGCGTCTCCTCGTTCCGCACCAGGCCCACATGAAAAATCCGCGCCTGGGGCAAAAGGGCTTGACAGCCTTCCAGCATGGCCAGGCCAGCCCGCAGGATAGGCACAATGGCCAGCGGCACCTTGGGGTCAATGACTTCCGCTAGAGCCGGTTCTAAAGGCGTTTGCACTTGCACCTTCTGGGTTGGGATCCACTCCCGCATCGCTTCATAGGTCAGCCAGCGGCCCAACTCCACCAAGGCCGTGCGAAAAAGAGGCATGGGAGTCTCCCTGTCTCGGGCCACAGCTAGCCAGTGCCTAATGAGCGGATGGGGAGGGACGTAAACCCGCAGTTGCTGACTTGCCACCGAAGGATGCCTCAACCTGGGCGGTAGCATAGCGACTTGTGGGGGCAGAAGGCAAGCTTTTGCAAAACTAGGGCGAGATGTTGGCTGCCGGTGGACGCTAGCACAAGCTGGTGAACTTTTGAGGACCCAGCTGGCTGTGGGGCAACCGAAGGCAGAAGTTACCCTTCAGGGGGCGGCAGGGATCGGAAGGAGCCCAAGGAGATCCGGCAGGGCAAATTGTGGTCACCACCAGCGAGCCTGGAGGGAGCCCACCTGAGGGTCAACTACAACTCGCTGGGAGCAACGGCTTGGGCGAACCCACCAATTGGGTCAATTGAAGCAGCTAAAGCCCTGGGGGCAAGGGAGGGTGCTCACTGAGGCCATCCGCTCCTCCAGGGGAGAGGGCTAAACTGCCCAGAGCGAGAACCGCTGAGGAACGGGCTAAGCTGCAGCCTCCCTGGGGCAAACAGCAACAATTTACCCCCCTTTCCTCCTAGGGGAGAAGCTGGGGGTGAGGGATCCCAAGCAACTACAATAGCGCTAGCGGGACAGGATCCCTTAAGCCGTGATCTCCCTCAACTTGCGGCCTAGCCTGGAGTTGACTGATGAAGTCTTTGAGCAGCTCTGCCGGCAGAACCCTGAGCTGCGCTTGGAGCGCACTGCCCGGGGGGAGTTAGTTGCCATGGCTCCTGTTGGCAGTGAAAGCAGTCGCCAAAACCTGAGCCTCAGCGCCCAACTCTGGCAATGGAACCGCCAAACCCAGCTTGGCGTGGCCTTCGACGCTTCTGCTGGCTTTGCCCTGCCCAATGGGGCCATTCGCTCTCCAGACGCCGCCTGGGTGGCCAAGGAGCGCTGGCAGCAGCTTACCCCTCAGCAGCGGCGCCGCTTTGCGCCCCTTTGTCCAGATTTTGTGCTGGAGTTGCGCTCCCCTACGGATGACTTGGCCACTCTGCAGGCCAAGCTGCAGGAGTACCTTGAGAATGGCTCCCAGCTGGGCTGGCTCATTGACCCGGAAAGCCAGCGGGTCTACGTCTATCGCCCAGGCCAGCCCCCCCAAATCCTAGAGCGGCCCGCCTGTCTGGAAGGGGATCCCGTCCTCCCCGGCTTCGTTGCTGATCTCAGTTTGGTCTGGGAACAGTTCCCAGGGAACTGGCCTATGATCGCGCTTAACCTACGGCCCAGCCTGGAGTTGACTGATGAAGTCTTTGAGCAGCTCTGCCGGCAGAACCCTGAGCTGCGCTTGGAGCGTACTGCCCGGGGGGAGCTAGTTGCCATGGCTCCTGTTGGCAGTGAGAGCGGACTTCGCAGTGCCGATCTGCTGGGGCAGCTCTGGCAGTGGAACCGACGCACGAGCTTAGGACTGGTCTTCGACTCCTCCACCGGTTTCGCCCTGCCCAATGGGGCCATTCGCTCTCCGGACGCCGCCTGGGTGGCCAAGGAGCGCTGGCAGCAGCTTACCCCTCAGCAGCGGCGCCGCTTTGCGCCCCTTTGTCCAGATTTTGTGCTGGAGTTGCGCTCCCCTACGGATGACTTGGCCACTCTGCAGGCCAAGCTGCAGGAGTACCTTGAGAATGGCTCCCAGCTGGGCTGGCTCATTGACCCGGAAAGCCAGCGGGTCTACGTCTATCGCCCAGGCCAGCCCCCCCAAATCCTAGAGCGGCCCGCCTGTCTGGAAGGGGATCCCGTCCTCCCCGGCTTCGTTGCCGATCTCAGTTTGGTCTGGGCGTAAACGGCGCGCTGGGATTGGCCTCTCCAACAAGCTGCCTCTAGCTCTTCCGAAAACCTTGCCTATCCTTATTCGTGGCTAACGTCCCTTAAGCCTCAACCCCATGCTGTAAGGCCAAATTGCGGATGGTGGACCTCAAAGCGCAATTCCTTGGTTTGGTCACCTTCCTCAGGATCATGGCCAACCTCATCCCCAAAGCTGTGGAAGGGAGTTCCTGGCAATCCCCACCAACACGCCTAGGGCCTTTAGCTCGTGCAGCAGTGTTACTTCCTGCTAGCGGGGCGTTTGGCCCAGGCGACGGTCTTGCAAACAGAGCCATGGTTTGGTGGGCCACCTGCCAACCCTGTCCCGAAAACTCATGGCGCAGAGTTGCCGCTGCCACAGGTCTCAAGGTGAGGGATCCTGGGTCATCCGTCCTAGCCGCATGAAATCCAGCCCCCGCTCCTTGGCCAGGGCACCCATCCGGCTTCGGCCCCATCACCGCCACCCCGCCCAGGATCCCGCCTAGGGGCCCTCGCAGACCAAGGGGGTGCCTACTGCTTGCAAGCTATGGACACAGCTGCAGTGCAAGCCAAAGGTGCAGCGGCGGTAACCGTCCTCCCAACGTTTTTCCCATCTGCCGGCGTAGGTCTGCTCCATCTCGAACTGCCCCAGCGAAAGTGCCGCTGGGGCTGGAGGTGCGCGGCCACACGTGCCCCTTGTCCAGGTGGGTGTGGACACACCTGCTACGCTCGCGATCCCCTGAGGTGGGATCCCAGTGGCTGCTCCCTTGGGGGTAGTCCCTGGCACCGCATCTTTGAGCACTGAGACGGAAACTTGGGCGTTTAGCAGCCAGTAGGGAGCAGGGCCAGGGATCTGCAGGGTGGTCCCGCAACTAGGCAAACTGGCCCACCACCTGCATGGCAAAACTCAGCAGAAGGAAAGCTAACCAGGGGGAGAAGTCCAAGCCGCCGATGGGGGGAATAATGCCGCGGAAGAGGTTGAGATAGGGATCCGTAAGCTGGCTAAGCACTGACAGGATGGGGTTGGACCAGTTCAATTGCGGGAACCAGCTCAGCAAAATCCGCACAATCAGCAGGGCATTGTAAATGACAATGAACTGGTAAAGGGAGCGCAACAGCAAAGACGCTGCACTGCTGTAGACCAACCCTAGGGTGAGACCGTCCATGCCAGCAGGAGAGGACAATAGGTGGCTGAGCATCATGACTGGAGAAGGGGAAACGACTCAATAGAGGCGGGCCTGCCCTGGGATCTCAATGGCATTCGGCCCCGGATAGCGCCGGCAGGACCTCCGCCGCCTCTAGTTTGGCATGGGCAGGGATCCTTTGCTCAAGACTTTTCCTCAATAGCCCCGGGGGAAGTTTCCTTGATGAGCAACTGTGCCCGCGTGGCCTGAATGGCCTCATTGAGCTCAGCAATTTTGGCCTCAAGGGTGCGGCGAGCCTGGGCAATTCGTTCCGCCTCCTGCTCCCATTCTCTGAACCCAACTGCCTCCGCTTGGCGGCGGGGGCGTTTAGGGGTCGTGGCGGTGCCCCTAGGGCGGTCTGGATCCTGGTGTTGGCCCTCAGCAGGGCCCTTGCCTAGCCTGGGCGCAAGCACAAACCCGATGATCCCGCCCAGGATCCCTCCCACCACCGCCCCGGTTACCACACCGGCCATGAAATCGTTCTGCTGATCTGCCACCCTTGCCTTCCAGAGGATTGAGTTTCTCTTCTTCCGTTCTAGCTTTCTTGCCCCACCCCTGCCAGCAATCTAGGCCAGAGCTGGGGGAGTTGCCAGTGGCTTAAACTTTCCAGTTGATCTTGCACCTGCTCCCTCAACCTAGCTAGGAGTGTCTCCAGTCTCTTGGTCAAGGGCAAGGAGGCTAGGGCGGCTTGCCAAAGGTGAGCTGGAGACAAGTCAGGGCTGACCACCCGCCACAGCCGCTGCAACTCCTCGAAGTGAAGGCGGTCATCCTCGGTAAGCGAGAGGACTAACTGGCGGCGCAGCTCCCGCGCTTCCTCTGACAGGAGGTAGTGCAAGCCCAGGCGGGTAGTAGAGATCCAGTCCAGGTCACCATCACTGCGGGCAACTTGAATCAGGTTCTCCAGGCGGTCCCAGCGGAACTTGCCATCTTTAACCAGCACTTGCAGCAGCCGCTGGCGAATCCGAGGGGATTCATCCGTTAGCAGGCGCTTGGCCACGTACGGATAGGCCACGCCTACGATACGAAACTGGGGATAGAGGCTGAGGGCCACTCCCTCTTGGGTAACCAAAGAGCGGATCACCAACGCAAAGTGGGAGGGCACCTGAAAGGGGTAGCGGTACATCAAATCAGAGAACTGGTCGGTGGCGGTTTTGAAGTTGAAGTTGCCCACCTCCTGGCTCAGCACATCCGCCAACACCTTCTCCAGAGCAGGGATCAGCTCTTGGCGGTTAACATCCGGCTGTAAAAAACCTAGATGGATAAAATCGTCAATGAGGGCGTTGTAGTCGCGATCCACCAGGTGAACCAGTGCGTCCACCAGGTATTCTTTCATCTCTTCCGTGAGCTGATCCATCATGCCAAAATCGATGTAGGCCAGCCGTCCATCGGGCAGGGCAAACAGATTGCCCGGATGGGGATCGGCATGGAAAAAGCCGTATTCCAGCAACTGCTTCAGGCCGGCCACCACGCCGATGCGCACCAGTTGTTTGACCTCTAAGTTGGCTGCCCGAATCCGCTCCACATCGGTGAGCTTGATGCCGTCGATCCACTCCAGGGTCAAAACCCGACGGGTGCTGTAGGCCCAGAAGATGCGCGGCACATACACATTTGGATCGCCGCGAAAGTATTCGGCAAAGCGCTCGCAGTTCCGTCCTTCCTGCAGGTAGTCGATCTCCTCAAAGAGCTTGTAACCAAATTCATCCACCACCGCTGTCAACGTGTTGCCCAGGTTCAAGGGCAACCAAGGGCCCAGCCAGGTGGAGGCCCAGCGGATAAGGTAGAGATCCAGGCTCAGCTGCTCCCGTAGGCGGGGCCGCTGCACCTTGACTGCCACCCACTCGCCACTGTGCAACTGCGCCTTGTAAACCTGCCCCAGGCTAGCCGCAGCCACTGGTTCAGGCGAGATCTGGGCGTAGATCTCACTAATTGGGCGGCCTAGCTCCGCCTCAATACAGGCAAATGCCTCCTCAGAAGGAAAGCTGGGCAGTTGATCCTGCAGCTTGGTCAGCTCTTCCAAGTAGTCTTTGCGCACCAAGTCGGGTCGCGTGGAGAGGGCCTGCCCCACCTTGATAAACGTCGGTCCTAGGTCGGTGAGCAGTTTGCGCAGCTGCTCTGCCCGCTGGGGCACCTTGCAATCGCCCTGCCCCCACAGCTGATCCCAGCGCAAACAGAGGACAAACCATAAGAGAGGGCCGAGAATGGCTAGGGCCCGAGCAATCACTTGGGGCAGACGCCAGCGATAGTAACGGGCAATGAATTGCGGATCGTATACTTCCAGGTCAGCAACAGAAACAATCTTGTTAGGCACGCTCTAGTGATCTCAAATCGTTTTAAAGATTCCAGGTAATAACCTATTGTAATGGCAAAAGTTGCCTAATTTTTCTACATCTTCCTTAACATCGCCTCCTCAGCTTTTGCCGGCGGGCTCCCCAAGCTTGCTTAGATGATGGTATTGTCCGGGATCACCGAGTCCTTAATGATGGTGACAATACCGTTGCTAATCCAAATCCCTTCCTCTTCCCGCTGCGCTTCGCTGACGTGATCCTTGTTGATGATGCGGACGTTGCGCCCGATGCGGGCGTTCTTGTCCACGATGGCGTTGGCGATGTGGGAGTTGGCCCCGATGCCCACCGGCGGGATCCCAGCTTCCAGCTTGGCCCGCCGCTCTTCTGCCGACTCGTAGTAATCGGCCCCCATGACCAGCGTGTTTTCAATAACAGTGTTGGCCTCTATGCGGCTGCGAATGCCAATGATGGAGTTGCGAATTTGGGCGTTTTCGATGATGCAGCCGTCGGCAATCATAGAGTTGACAATGTGGGAGTCGAGGATCTTGTTGGGAGGCAGAAAGCGCGGGCGGGTGTAGATGGGCATTTCGCTGTCGAAGAAGCTAAAGGGCGGGTTGGGGTGCTGCACCAGCGCCAGGTTGGCTCGGTAGAAAGCCTCGATGGTACCAATGTCCTCCCAGTAGCCCTTGAACGGGTAGGCCTGCAGGTGGTATTTGCCAATAGCTGAGGGCAGCACCTCTTTGCCGAAGTCGGTATGGTCCTTCACTTGCAGCATCTCGATGAGGGCTTCCCGCCGGAAGACGTAGATCCCCATGGAGGCGATGTAGGGTTTGGCCTTGGCCTCTTCCGGATCTAGGCCGAGGACTTGGGTATCGACGCGGCAGGCCTCCAGCAGCTCCCCTTGCGGCTTTTCCTTGAAATCGATAACGCGTCCCTCGGCGTCGATCTTCAGCAAACCAAAGCTGGAGGCCACTTTTTCTTCGCAGGGGAGCACCGCCAGCGTCACATCGGCTCCCGTTTGCCGGTGATACTGAATGAAGGGGCGGTAGTCCATGCGGTAGAGGTGATCCCCAGATAGGATCAGGAAGTCCCGTGGCTTCCAGGAGTCCATCAGCCAGAGATATTGGCGAACGGCGTCAGCCGTGCCCTGAAACCAGTCGGGGTTATCGGGCGTTTGTTGGGCCGCCAAGATATCTACAAAGCCGCCTGTGAAGGGGGACATGCGGTAGGTGTTAATGATGTGGCGGTTAAGGGAAGCGGAGTTGAACTGGGTGAGGACGTAGATTTTGTCGATATCGGAATTGATGCAATTGCTCACCGGAACGTCGATGAGGCGATACTTGCCTGCCAGAGGGACAGCCGGCTTGGCGCGGCGCTTGGTTAGAGGATAGAGGCGGGTGCCACGCCCACCGCCTAAGATGATCGCCAGTACATCGCGCATGGTTGTCCTCCACCAGGCTACACCCAATAGCATAGACTGCGGCGGGGGCGCCTGACCCCAGCGGGGAAACCGGAAGTTTGGGGAAGCTGATGGCCCGCATCCTGGCTTTTACCAACACCAAGGGAGGTACCGGCAAGTCCACCCTCTGCGTCCACGCGGCCCAGTTAACGGCGCAGCGGGGTCACTCCGTTTTGCTGGTTGATCTCACCTCCCAAAGGACTGCCAGCAGCTTTTACCTAGAAGAGGCGGGATCCCTTCCTCCTGAGGAAACGGTTTGGGCCAGCTTGCATCCCCACCATCAGCGGCCTCTGGAGGAGGTTATCTACTGCACCGACAAGGGTGTGGACGTGGCGCCCTCCCACAGCACCATGGCCGAAGTGGCGGCCTACCTGGCGGCTGCTGGAGAGGCAGGCCAAGACCTCCTGCAGCGCCAATTGGATCCCTTGCGGTCGGATTACGACTTTATCTTTCTTGACACGCCAGGGGAGCTGAATGCCCTCACCGCCAATGCCCTACGGGCAGCCCAGCGGGTGCTGATCCCAACACGGCTCAACCGCGCCGATTTCTCCTGCACCGAAGTTACCCTGCGCTACATCGAGACCCTTAAGGGCGAGCTGAGCCAGGCCCGCGCCATCCTCACCATGTTGGATGATCGCTACCTGCCAGGGGGCATCTGGTCAAGATCCCATACTGGGCAATTGTATGTGCAAGCGCAACAGATTTTTGCGGATGTCCTCTCACCCGTTACTATTCCAGATAGTAGTGATTTGCGCACAGCTTTCGACTATGGCCTGACGGTGATGGACTACCGGCCTGGAGCGGCGGTGTGTCAGCGCTTACGGCAATTGGTTGAACGTGAGGTGCTCCTGTGACTGGATCTGAGCGTAGCCTGTTTGCTTCTGCAGGAGGATCCCCTCGTCGCTCCGGCAAAGTTCGGCGTAGGGTCAGGGCGAGCGCTAAAACCGAGTCAGACTCCACCTCCACCCCTGGACGTGAGGAAACAGCAATGTCTGCAGCAGAAACGTCGGAACTCGAAGCCCTCAAAAGCCAGTTGGCGGAGGCCCAACGGCAGCTTCAGGAATACCAAAGCAAAATCTCCACCTTGCAAGCTCAACTCGAGCAAGTCACAGCCCACCGGGACGAGTTGCAAAAGGCGCTAGCCCAATTACAGGCAGTGGCGGAGGAGCGGGCCAAAACCATCCAGGAACTGCAAAGCCGCCAAGGGCAGGCCAGACTTCCAGTTAAGCCGCAAGCCCCTCCTTCCCCGCTGCAGGCGCAAAAGAAGATCCTGAATCGGCCTATCTTTGACAATGTGTCGCCCACTGACAAAGACATGCCCCCCCACATGCTGGACTAGGCCAATCGGGTGCCCCCCGCCGGCTGTAGGGCCAGTTGTCCCAGCAGTTCGGCATTGCGCCTAGGGAAAGGGGGGTGTATGGTTAGGGATCCCTGGTTCACGCTATGACTTCCTCCCAGGCAAAGATGACTGTTGCTGGCGATGCCATTCCACCCCACGGAGGCACTCTGATTAACCGCATTGCCTCCCCTGAGCAGGCGGAGGAGCTCCGCTCCAAGGCCCAGCACTGCCCTGTTATCCGCCTCAATGAGCGGGCTCAATCGGATTTGGAGATGATTGCCATTGGGGGCTATAGCCCGCTGACGGGTTTCATGGGGCAGGAAGATTACTATTCGGTTTTGGAAACAATGCACTTGGCCAACGGGCTGGCCTGGTCGTTGCCAATTACGCTGCCAGTTGCGGAGGAAATAGCTGCCGAGCTCAAGGAAGGGCAAACCGTTGCCCTAGCCAATGCTGAGGGCAGGCTTTTGGGCGTGCTGGAACTGACCGAGAAGTTTACCTACGACAAAACCCGTGAGGCGCAGCAGGTCTATCGCACTACGGACGAACAACACCCAGGGGTAAAGGTGCTCTACGAACAGGGATCCGTTTACTTAGCCGGCCCTGTCACCCTCCTGCAGCGGGATCCCCACCCCCTTTTTCCGGCCTACCAGATTGATCCCGTTCAGTCGCGGCAACTGTTTCGGGAAAGAGGCTGGAAGACGATTGTTGGTTTTCAAACCCGCAACCCCATCCACCGCGCCCACGAGTACATCCAGAAGTGCGCTCTAGAAATTGTGGACGGCTTATTCCTCCACCCGCTGGTAGGGGCCACCAAAAGCGACGACATTCCTGCCGAGGTGCGCATGCGCTGCTATGAGGTGTTGATTGAAAAGTACTACCCCAAAGAGCGGGTGATCTTGGCCATTAACCCTGCGGCCATGCGCTATGCCGGCCCACGGGAAGCCATTTTCCACGCCCTTGTTCGCAAAAACTACGGCTGCACCCATTTCATCGTGGGCCGGGATCACGCTGGGGTAGGCAACTACTACGGCCCCTATGACGCCCAGCACATTTTCGACGAGTTCCGGCCCGAAGAGCTGGGGATTATCCCTCTCAAGTTTGAACACGCCTTCTATTGCACAGTCACCGGCACCATGGCCACGGTCAAGACCAGTCCCAGCCAGCCCCACCAGCGCATTCACCTCTCAGGCACCAAGCTGCGAGAAATGCTGCGCCGTGGCGAAGTGCCGCCGCCAGAGTTTTCTCGCCCCGAAGTGGCCCAGCTCCTTGTGGAGGCCATGCGAGAGCGCAGTTCCCCCTAGCCTCTCGGATCGGGGCGTGTTGGGAAGATTCCAGACCCAGCTGAGGGTCAAAACGGGGCAGATTCCCCAGAGGTTAACGGCCTGACCTATCGACAGTTGTGGCTTTTGGGTTTATCACTGAGGGGAGGGCGGTGCAAGCTGCCCAGTCAAGGCTTCCGCTGCTCCAGTCGAGCGCACTGCGGAAGCAAACCCATGTCTCCTTCTTTGCCATCTCTAGGGTCAAACTATGCAGAAACCAGCCCATCTGTCTAAGCTTGCCCTCGCCCTGCCCGCCTCCTTCTTGCTGGCAGAGGCTGTTCTGGCCTATCCCTGTGACTGGGTTGGGGTTGAAGCTTACACCCTCTCCAGCCCCACGGTTGAGGTTGACAGCTTTGAAGTGGCGCCTGCCCCCGCCGTTGCAGGTAACGGCTTCATTGGGGTTGCCATTGAAACAGTTGACGAGCAGATGGCTCAAGGTGCCATCAGCCGTCGCCTGTTTGGCCCTGCCCCTCGAGTGCAAGGGGTACGGGTGGTTGGCCTACTGCAAAATGGGCCGGCCCACCAAGCTGGTCTAGCTCAGGGCGATATCCTCCTTGGGGTCGACGGGCAGCGGGTTACCTCGGTGCAGCATGTCCAGCAGATCATCCAAAATACCCCTGTGGGCCAACGGGTACCGATTACCTTTCGGCGCGGCGGGCAGGTCCTGTCTACAGTAGTGGTAGTTGGGGATGGCCGCGTGTTGCGCCCCCTAATGCTGCAGCGGTAAGTTGGTGACCCCTGAGTTGGGCTCAGCAGGGACAGCCTGGGTGGCTTGCGCCCTCAATGGGCTGTTGTTTCTTGGCCTGCTAGCTCTACTTCGCCCCATTTTGCGCTTACGGGCAGCGCTTTGGGTTACGGAGCGCGCTCTAGAGAGTTGGCAAGTGGTTGCAGAACGGGCTTTGGCCACCACCTCAGCTGAGCTCCTCCACCTGCGGGCGCGCCTGCAAGCAAATCGTACTGCCCTTGACCGCTGGCGGCGCCGTTTGCAGTTCTGGCAAGGGATCCGCCAACTGGTGCTTTGGCTGCGCCGAAGCTTCTATGGATAGCCGCTACTCCCTACCCAGCCCCATCCGCCTGCAGGTCATGGCCAATGCTCTGGCGGGGATTGCCGAGGAGATGGGGGCCTGCCTCATTCGCGGCTCTTACTCAGCCAATATCAAGGAACGGCGGGATTGCTCCACGGCCTTGTTTGACGCCCAAGGAACCTGTATTGCCCAGGCGGCCCACATTCCGGTTCACCTAGGCGCTCTTGGGCAGGCGGTGCAGGCAGTGGTGGCAGCCACTCCCCAGCCGGGAGAGGTGTTTGTCCTCAACGATCCCTATCAAGGGGGATCCCACCTGCCGGATATCACCGTGGTGGCGGCTATTCCCGCGCTGCGGGATCCCAGCCAGGTCTGTGCCTATGCGGTGAACCGCGCCCACCATGCCGACATTGGGGGGATGCGTCCCGGCTCCATGCCCGCCGATTCCACCGAGATCTGGCAAGAGGGGCTAGTAATCCCGCCAGTACGGCTAGCGAGGTTTTCTCCAGAAGGAGAGTTGCACTGGCAGGGGGATCTGCTGCGCCTCATCCTGGCCAACGTGCGCAATCCTAAGCAGCGCCGTGGAGACCTCCAGGCTCAGGTAGGAGCCAGTGTGGTGGGGGCAAGCCGGTTTCGCCAGCTGCTGGCTCGCTTTGGCGAAGAGGAGGCGTGGCAGTTGATTGCAGAGGTGATTGCCTACAGTCGGCGGCGGATGCAGGCCCAGATCCGCCTTCTGCCCGATGGGGTCTACACGGCTGCAGATTGGCTGGAAGGGGAGGGGGATCCGCCCCAGCTACTCCGCATCCAGGTGCAGATTGAGGTGCAGGGGGAGAGGCTGCGGGTGGACTTCAGCGGTACGGCACCCGCCACAGCGGGCAACCTGAATGCGCCCCTGGCCGTGACCCGCTCAGCGGTGCTCTTTGCTCTACGCTGCCTGTTGGATCCCACTGCCCCCAGCAATGCTGGCCTGGAGGAGCCCATTGAGATCGTGGCTCCACCCGGCTCCCTGGTCAATGCCCAATTTCCGGCGGCAGTGGTGGCAGGCAACGTGGAAACCTCGCAGCGCATTGCCGATGTGGTGTTCAAGGCCCTAGCCCCAGTGGCCGGATCCCGGGCCATTGCCCAGGGGCAGGGTACCATGAACAACTGTGTCCTGGGAAACTGCCACTTCACCTACTACGAAACTCTGGGGGGCGGCCAGGGAGCCAGCCGGCAGCGGCCAGGCCTGGATGGCGTGCATGTGGGCCTAAGCAATACCCTCAACACCCCCATTGAAGCTCTAGAGCTGGAGTACCCCCTGCGGGTGCTGCGCTACGAGCTGCGCCAGGATTCTGGAGGCACTGGACAGCAGCGAGGTGGCTGGGGAGTGATTCGCTCCCTCCAGGTGCTGCAGGACTGTACCCTTTCTCTCCTCACCGATCGCCGCCACTACGCTCCTCAAGGAGAAGAGGGGGGCGGGCCCGGCCAGGTGGGGATCAACCTTGTCAATGGGGAGCCCCTCCCCAGTAAGATCAGCCGCCCCCTGAAAGCTGGTGATGTGGTAACCCTCTACACCCCCGGCGGTGGCGCCTGGGGCTCCAGCAAGGAGCAGGCTCGCGAGGAGGGGTAGCGCAGATGGGCCAGCAACAACTGCTCGCAGCGGCGGAGCACATCGTCGCGGCTGGTAAAGTGTTCCAGCCTTTGTACTTCTTGACCTTTCTCAAACAAAATTAAGGTCGGCAGTGAGCGCACCCGATAGCGGCGCGGTAGCCAAAAATTGTGATCCACATTTACCCGCACTACCTCCACGGCTCCTTCCCATTCCGAGGCAAGGCGGTCGATAAGCGGTTGAACGAAGTGACACAAACTGCACCAAGGGGCGCCAAACTCCATTAACACCAACCCATCACTTGTCAAAAGTTCTTGATTAAAAGCATCTAAAGCAACTGGCAAGATCATCGCTCCCAAACTAAAGCAGTTGTTTGGGATCATGCTACCAGGCAACTTTGCTAGCTGCAGAAACCAGTTGCGAATGGAAAGCATAAAGAATCCCAACAAAGCTCAACACTCCCAGGTAGGCCCAGCGGAGAAACTCGCGCGGGTGCAGTTGTTGGCGCCCCTGCAGAATGGCCAAGCCAGGGATTACGGAGGTGCGGGCTTTGAGGTCGCGGAAGGCTTGGCCGTACTTGCGCTCCAGGCGGTAATCCCCGTGCCAGACAGCAAACAGGTGGTAGGCAATAAGACCAAGGGAGGTCGCCACCATGAAGCTAGAGCCAATCCACAGCGCGTGGGCCGCACACCAGATGACCTGACCTACTAGCTGGGGATGGCGGGTGAGGCGGATGATCCCAGTTGTAAACAAGTGCAGCTCCGGCTTGCGAATGGCGGCGATCTCCAGCAAATTGAACGTGGCCGGATACAAGAAGAAAAACGAGAGCCCAGATAAGAGGACAACGGCGGTGTGGATCCCAGGGACAGTTTGCAGATTCCACAGGATCACGCCGTCGTAGCAGTGGTTAGAAAAGTAGATGAGCAACAGGGGGGCCAAGCTAAGACTAACCAAGACAAAGAAAAGGCGGTACAGGCGCGCTCCTAGCCACGCTTCTCCCCAGGGGCGCAAATAGGCCAGCCCACTGTGGGCGCAGGCAAATCCCAAGATCATGCCTAACATGATGGCATGGGAGCGGTAGGGGGCCAGCGCTGGCAGCCAGTGGCTAAAGATGGGGGACGACATCCTCTCGGGGGTTCCTCTTTTGCTCTCACCGTAACCTATGCTTAGCTTAAAGATAGGTTACATCCGATTCCCCATGCTAAAGACCTTGATTCTACGCCTTGTCGGCTTGCTCCTGTCGGTAACCCTCGTCCTGGGCTGGGCGATCCCAGGGGCTCAAGCAGCCCGTCTCACTGGCAAGTATTACGAAGACAGCATGACCATAATCCAAACGCTGCGCACTGCTCTCTTGGAAGGGGATCCTGTCCTGAAGCCGGAGGAGGCGCGGGCAGAGATCATGGAGGCCATCCAAGAATTTGCAGGGCGCTACCATGGTCCTCGCTACAACAAGTTGCCCTCCTTCACCACCCTGCGCACGGTGTTCAACACGGTAGCTTCCCACTACCGCACCTCGGATCGGCCGCTGGAGCCGGAAAAGCTAGAGCGAGTGCTGATGCAACTGGATCGGGCAGAGATGGCCTTGCGCCGCGAAGGTTAAGCCTTAGGCAAGGCGCAGCGTTGCCCTGATGCTAGAGCGGTAGAGTCCGCTCTCGCAAAGTTCCAGATGGCCCTCCATTTCTCTTAGAAGCCGCTCGCTCACCCGCCAGGCAGCGCTCTCTTGGGGCTGAAGGGGCAGGCGGCACCGCCCTTCCAGGCTCCACTCGAGATAGAGGTGCTCCTTCCCAGCAGGATAGGTGCTTAGGGCTATTGAGCCGTAGTAGAGGGTGCGAATACCCCAGCGACACACGCCCAGCAGCGCCTGCACCAGGCCATGGGGATCCGCCCAAACAGCAAGGCTTTCGGGCAGCAAAGAGGGCTGGAGGGCAGGCCAGTCGTAGCGAATGCCCTGATCCTGGGCCTGGAGGCGAGTGAGGCTGTAGACATCTTGCAACAGAGGCCGCAGCCGGGTTGGCGTTGGTCGCAGGGGCTGAATGGGCAGGTCGTGGCGGGCCAGCCGAGTGTATTCTTCCAATAGCTGGAGCAGGCGCTCCCCCGCCTCCTTGGCGCTTTGGAGATACTCTCGCTCCTCTTCCCGAGAGTCGCACAGATTGGACAACACCAGCTGCAGAGATCCCATCTGGCTGCTGAGGGGGTTGCGCAGCTCGTGGCCAATGCTAACCAGCAGCTCCTGCTGAAAAGCGCGCATGACCTCAGAGCGCTCAAAGGCAAAGCGCCAGTCCATCCCCTCCTGCTCGGGAGGAGGAGTCAGGGAAGGGGGAGGATCGGGTGGGGTGGCAGGCAAGGCTTTGCGCACCTGAAGAGGCAAACTTGTCGTCAGCGGCTTTGGCCCCTTTGGAACCCGGCAACGCCGCTCTCCATTTTTTCTACCCGACAAAGCAGGCGCTGACTACCCGCTCAATTCCCGCTAGATCTCGGTGCACCTGGATTTTCTGGTAACACCCCTGCGCCCGCAGTTGCTCGGCCACCCAAGGCGCTTGACCCTGCATCACCTCCACCGCCCAAAAGGAGTGGGGGGCTAGGTAAGCAGGTGCAGTTTGCACCAACAGCCGCAGGTGGGTCAGCCCATCTTCCCCCCCGTCTAGGGCCTGTCGCGGCTCGTGCAGCCGCACCTCAGGCATGAGGTGCTCTAGTTCCCCAGTAGGGATGTAAGGGGGGTTGGAGACGAGGCCGCGCAGCCGACCTCGCCAGGGATCCAAAGGCGCAAACCAGGATCCCTCGAGCAGCTGCACCCGCTCCTGCAAGCCATGCTCGGCTAGATTGGCTGCCGCCACGGCCAAGGCTGCTGGGCTCACGTCCACCGCTAGAAGCTGCAGCTGGGGGTGCTTGTGGGCCAAAGCAATGGCAATGGCGCCGCTGCCCGTGCCCAAGTCAGCAAAAAGGGAACCTGGCGGCAGAGGGTTGGCCTGCAGCCACAGAGAGGCTTGCTCCACCAGCAGCTCAGTCTCCGGGCGCGGGATCAGCACTGCTGGCGTTACCCGCAGGCTTAGCCCTGCCCACTCCACCTTGCCCAGTAGGTATTGCAGGGGGATACGCTCCTCTAGCCGACGTCGCCAGAGTGCCTCCACCTCGGCAACCGGATCCTCCTTCCCAAGCAGCGGCCGACCCAGCAGCCGCTCCAGTGGCCCCCAGCCCAGCCGCTCCTTGAGTAGGAGATCCACTTCCTGAGGCGAAATACCAGCAGCCTGGGCCTCCTGCCGAGCTTGGGCCCGCCAGGCCAGCAATTGCTGCACCTGGGCCAAGGCGGATCCTGGCGGGGGTTGGCTCAGCGCTGCTGAGGCTGGGGAGTGGCAGAGGAATTGGGCTGGGGAGTTGCAGCGCGTATCCACGATTGCACGTACTCCAGTGAGGCGCGCGGTGGGATGAAGGCAATCTTTTGTACATCCTCTTGCGCGTCAGGGGCCAACATGCGCTCCACCACAATAGCCAAGGAAGTGACCTCAATCTGGGTTTTGCCAACCACCTCGGGGTTTTGCGCTGCCGCCCGCTCCAAAGCCCCTTTTAGATCGTTGCGGTCGAAGAAGAAAGGCACCACCTCCTGGCCATCCTGCTCGATGGTCAACAGCCCCTCCGGGGAGCGGCCATAGAACAGAGGCACGCCAATTGCCTCGGGTGGCACCTCCTGCCCTGTTTCTTTCAGCACCTGCTTGGCTGCCTCCACATCGCTAGGGCGGGGCACGACCTCGAAGTACAGGTTGCTATTTTTAGCCCGCTCCTCCTCCGATTTCTCATAGGCGTAGCCTAGGGGGATGGGCACCACCTGGGCTTGCTTGCCTATCTCAGGGTTTTTGGCTTTCACCTGCTCCAAGGCTTGCTGGGCTTGGTTCCGATCTAGCCAAAAAGAAGCAACCTGGATGGTGCGACCCTCCCGCTCTACGTTGGCAACTACAGGGGTGCCGTTCTGCGACACAATGGCAAAAACTGGCACCAGATTCAGCCGCTCTGCTACTTCTTGACGACTAAGGGGAGCTGCCACCGCTTGAGCCCACAGGAACTCTCCTGGAGGCAAAGGGGCAATCCCCCCCCAGCTCACTCCCGCCAGCCCCAACAAAAGGGTGCTGCGCACCGCTATTGCAATGGCGACCCGCCCGCTGGCTTCAGCTGCACGGCGGCAAAGGGATCCCAAAGGCTGCACTGCATGACTGCGCATCATTTTCCTCTCTATTCCCGGCATTGTGCCTTCTCCTTGTGGGTAGGGGGCGAGATAGCCGACAGCCTGTAGCCAAGGAGGCTCCTCAACCCTGTTGGGGCTAGGGATGTGGCTTCCTCTGCAAGTTGAAACTCCACCCACCCAAGGGCTTCTGTACCCCTCTCGGGCTCCCCCTCTCTTGAGGGGAGATCCTGCCTCATCCCCCTACTATATACGGAGTCTGACGAAGCGGATCCCCCCAAATACAGATTCCCTCCTCCCTTCTCTAAAAGCCTGAGAGGCCTATCCGGCTGCAGGCAAGGCTCTTGCTGCTGGATTGCTTGGCAGCACCCTAGGGTTAGAGATGGGAAACAGGCGGCCTTGCTCGACGGTAATCCGAACCCGGCTGCCCACTGGCAATGCTTCCCGCGCCAGGGCATGCAATTCCTTGCCCGTCTCTGTGACCAGACAATAGCGATACTCCCGCCCCAAAAACTGCCGGTCCCGAATGATCACGCCCCCCTGGGGATCAGGGTGTAAACGCAGCTCCTCCTGGCGGATCATCAGCTCTCCCCAGCGCAGATTGGGGTCGGGTTGATCCTGGAGAGCTTGGAAGGGGATGCGCAGCAGCTCCTCAGCTTGCCAACCAGACTCCCGCCGCTCACAGCGCAGAAAGTTGGCCTGGGTGATGAATTCCGCCACAAAACGGGTAGCTGGCTCCCGATAGACTTCCTCCGGGGATCCCCATTGCTCAATGCGGCCTTCCCGCATCACTGCCACCCAGTCAGAGAGGCAGAGGGCCTCCTCTTGGTCGTGGGTTACGAAAATGGCCGAGGTCTGCGTTTGCTTGAGGATTTTGCGGATCTCTTCCCGCAAATAGTAGCGCACCTGCACATCCAAGTTGCTCAGCGGTTCATCCAAAAGGATGAGCCTGGGCCTGGGGGCCAAAGCCCGGGCCAGAGCCACCCGCTGCTGCTGACCGCCTGAGAGCTCGTGCGGATAGCGGTGGGCATAGTCTTCTAGGCCCACCAAGCGCAACACCTCGTAAGCGCGTTCCCGCGCCTGTTGGGCAGTACTTCGCAACTCCGTCAGGGGAGGGCGATGGCTCCGCTGCGCCCCTGCCCCAGTCCCATGAGTGGGTCGGAGGCCAAACATCACATTGGCCAAAACGTCCAAGTGGGGAAACAGGGCAAAATCTTGAAACACCAGCCCCACCCCCCGCCGCTCCGGCGGGATCCCCTGCCCAGCCCCGGGCCCCACGAGCCCCCCCCGCCCGCACCCCCCGGAATCGGCCGGCTCGGCGGCGGCCATT
>NZ_JANSIU010000012.1:0-30045 GCF_047462275.1 Synechococcus sp. H70.2 | reverse complement strand
AATGATCCGCAAGAGGGTGGTTTTTCCGCAGCCCGACGGGCCCACAATTCCCAAGATGTCTCCCTGGCGCAGGCGAAACTCCACTTCCTGCAAAACCCACTGCCGCTGGCTGGGAAACCTCTTGCTAATGCCCTCCAGCTGAAGAATGTAGGGAGGGTCCGCCTGGTCAGTATTGGACGTCGAGGAAACCAAGAACTCGGCCATGACCGTTGTTGCAAAGTATTTTCACCAGACTACCATACCCCAAGTCGCGCTGAGGCCGGTCGGCTTGGCATAGAGAGGGATCGGGATCCCGGCTTTGACCCTTTGTTTTGGGGGGCAGAAATCAGTGTTATATTTAGTTAACGAAGTTTCCCAGGCTGTGGTGGCGCTTGGTTTCGAGGGCGCACGCCAGGCTTACTGTTTTGGATGAGTTTTGAGACAAAGTTTCCTGAACGTGCGCTAATTACAGGAGCCAGCCGAGGGATCGGCAGAGCTGTAGCCTTGAGGCTTGCGCAGGAGGGGATAGCAGTTGCCTTGGTGGCTCGTTCCCTCCCCGATTTGCTGGCAGTGCAGGCGGAGATCCAGGCAAAAGGAGGAAAGGCGGAGGTCTTTCCCATTGACCTGGCCGACTTGCCCGCTCTACCGCAGCAGTTGCAAGCCCTTTTGGATCGATTTGGTGTTTGCGATGTCTTGATCAACAACGCCGGCATAGCCCAGGTCGGGCCCTTGGCTAGCTTGGCTTTGGCCGATTGGCAGCGCGTGATTGACTTGAACCTGACAGCAGCCTTTCTCTGTGCCCAAGCCGTTCTGCCCGGGATGCGCCAGCAGCGCTGCGGCGTAATTGTCAACATCGTCTCCATTGCGGGCAAGCGAGCCTTTCCCAATTGGGGGGCCTACTGTGCCAGCAAGTTTGGCCTGCTGGGCTTTTCTGAAGTCTTGGCCGCAGAGGAACGACAGCATGGCATTCGGGTGACCAGCCTCTGTCCTGGAGCTGTGGATACCCCCCTTTGGGATACAGTTCCGGTTGACTTCGATCGTTCCCGGATGCTCTCGCCGGAGTGGGTAGCGGAGGTCATTGCCCACATTGTTTGCCTGCCCAAGGGGGCTGTGGTGGAGGAGCTAACCCTCATGCCGGCAGCAGGGGCCTTTTAGGCCAGCCGGGAGCTGGCTTTTTCTGTAGTACAGAGGAAATCTGCCTGCACCGCCCCCTTGACGAGCCCCTTTAACCCTTCGTTCAACAAAAGGAATATCCTGCTATGACTCTTGCCAAGCCCAGATCCAGTGCTGAGTTGCGACTAAACGACAAAGCCAATCAAAAGTCTCGCCTTGTTCGAGAGCAAGAGCCCGAGGGCTCAGAAAGCCTGGATCCGGCAATGGTGGCCGCGGTGGAGACGTTGCTGCGGGGAATTGGGGAGGATCCCGAGCGGGAGGGCCTCAAGAAAACGCCGCAGCGAGTGGTGGCTGCGCTCAAGTTTTTAACCAGTGGCTATCAGCAGTCTCTGGAAGATCTCATCAACGGCGCCGTCTTCGACGAGGGCCACGACGAGATGGTGATGGTGCGGGATATCACGTTGTTTAGCCTCTGTGAGCACCATCTCTTGCCCATCATTGGCAAAGCTCATGTGGCCTACATCCCCCGTCAAAAGGTGGTGGGCCTGAGCAAAATTGCCCGCATTGTGGAGATGTACTCCCGCCGCCTCCAGGTTCAGGAACGCCTGACCCGGCAAATTGCAGAAGCCTTGATGGAGGTTTTGGATCCCTATGGGGTGGGGGTGGTTATCGAGGCTACCCACATGTGCATGGTGATGCGGGGAGTGCAAAAGCCGGGCTCGTGGACGGTCACCAGCTCCATGGTGGGGGTGTTTCAGGAGGATCCCCGCACCCGGGAGGAGTTCTTGAGCCTGATTCGCCACCCGTCCAACTTTTAAGGCTCCCGCGGCGCTTTGCCGGCAAGAAAGCTAAAATCCTCTGCTTAGGTTGGGCATACTAGCTTAGAATCGACGCAGATCCTGCCCGAAGCGAGGCTTGTTATGAGCGGCCCTGAGAACCAATCTCCCACTGACTTACAGTCCGGTTGGAAGCCGCCGACTCCGCCGGTTGCCCAGCGTCCCCCCCAGGGGGCGGCACAAACGCCGCCAGCGACGCCCCCAACCCAGTTGGATCCGGGGCTAGCGGCTGTCTATCCCCCTCAAGGACCTAGGTCACGTCCTGCTCCCAGTGCTCCTGAGCCCATCTTAGGTCGGCCCGTTCCACCGGGCGTGGCTGCCGCTCCACCCCAGACGCCAGTGCCCATGCCGGGCCCTGCCCCTGCCCCGCAAGTGCCTCTGGCCGCTCCAACTCCTGCTGCCCAGCCGCAGGCATCTCCCCCCCGCCCTAGTCCAGCTG
Organism: Synechococcus sp. H70.2; assembly: GCF_047462275.1. Classification (NCBI taxonomy): domain Bacteria; kingdom Bacillati; phylum Cyanobacteriota; class Cyanophyceae; order Synechococcales; family Synechococcaceae; genus Synechococcus; species Synechococcus sp. H70.2. The sequence goes on along the minus strand of NZ_JANSIU010000012.1, from coordinate 27,678 downwards.
CTCCGCCTTCTGTGCCTCCCGCTCGCCCCACGGCTGCCGGGCGAATCCCGGTGGCTGCGGCTGCTCCCAAGTCTGCCCCTCCTGGCCCGACGCTGCGCCAACTGGTGCAGGAAGCCTACGAGAAAGGCTACTCAGACATCCATCTGGGGGTGGGGGAAGTGCCTCGCTTTCGCGATCGGGGGGAAATCGTTATCAGCAACCACCCCGTTACCACCACTGAGATGTTCTATAGCTGGCTGCGGGAAAGCTTGCCAGAAAACCAAATCCGCCAGTTTGAAGAGTGCTTAGAGCTGGATACTGCCATTCAGTACGAGGGCTTGGTGCGCTGCCGGGTCAACTGCTTTGTCTCCCTTCTTGGCCCAGCCATGGTGCTGCGTCTGATCCCCCTCAAGATTTTGACGCTGGAGCAGTTGCGGGCGCCGGAAGTGCTCAAGCGCATTGCCGAGGAGCCCAAGGGCCTCGTGCTGGTAACTGGCCCAACTGGCTCCGGTAAGTCCACGACGCTAGCGGCAATGGTGGACTACATCAACTCCAACTTCGCCAAGCACATCATTTCCATTGAGGATCCTATCGAGTTTGTCCACCAGAGCAAGAAGTCGCTGATTCGGCAGCGGGAGGTCGGGATCCATACCCTGGAGTTTGCTAATGCTCTGAAGGCCTCCCTGCGGGAAGATCCGGACATCATCCTAATTGGGGAGATGCGGGATCGGGAAACGGTGGATATTGCTCTCAAGGCGGGCCAGACGGGCCACCTTGTGTTTGGAACCCTGCACACCAACAGCGCCGTCCGCACCATCGAGCGCCTCTTGGGGATCTACAAGCCGGAAGAGCAGGAGCCAATGCGACTGCAACTGGCTGAGACGTTGGTGGCCATTATTGCTCAGACGCTGGTGCGCACCACCGACGGCAAGCGCACCGCAGCCCATGAGATCATGCGCAACACCGATGCCATTCGCGACTACATCAAGCGCGGCGCCGTGGACGAGATCGAGGAGCTGATTGCCGATGGCTCCTACGAGGGCATGTGTACCATGAATCAGTCGCTGTTTCGGCTCTATCAGGAGGGACGGATTACCGCAGAGGTGTGTCTGGAGGCAGCTCCGCGGCGCAACGAGATGGCCCAATGGCTGCGGGGCCGGATCTAGAGGCAGTTTCCCAGATAGCTAGGCTAGGTGCTTGAGGAAAGGCCTGCCTTATCCTTGAGAGCAACTTGAGTTAGCTGCTGGAGTGGAGGGTGGATAAGCACCGCCCTATCCTTGCAGAGTGAGGGCCGAGATCCAGACACCCCCGCAAAGATGGGGTAGGATGGTTTCGGTTGCCATCGGGTACAACCCCACGGTGGGGCCTCCTGGGTCTCTTTGGAGAGGAACTGCAAGAGCCCGTTGAAGCAGAAATCCCGCCCTCTATGCGTTAGCATGAGGGGGGGAGGGTGTTACAAAACAGGAGAATCTATACCGTGAGCGTGATCAGCCAGCTTATCGAAACTGCAGATAACCAGCTGCGCTATCTCTCAGTTAGCGAGCTGCAGGCTATCAAAGACTACATGGACAGTGGCGAAAGGCGTCTGCAGATTGCTCAGGTGTTAGCTGAGAATAGAAAACGCATTATCGATCAGGCCCAGAAACAGCTATTTGCCAAACGACCTGAATACCGACAGCCTGGGGGCAATGCCTACGGCGAGAAGCGCTACAATCAATGCCTGCGGGACTATGATTGGTATTTGCGTTTGGTAACCTATGGCATTATCGCTGGCAGTAAAGAGCCAATTGAGTCCATTGGCCTCATAGGGGTGCGGGAAATGTACAACAGCCTCAACGTACCCATTGCCGGCATGATTGATGCGATTGTCTTTTTGAAGGAAGCAGCTCTCAGCCTGTTGGATCCCGACTCTGCGGCTGAGGCTGCTCCCTACTTTGACTACATCATCAATGCCCTGAGTTAGAGAGCTCCCTTTGCGGCCAGAGAGGCCAAGGCAGCGCGGGCGCAGGCGGCTACCTGTTCCTGGGAGTCCTGGGCAAGCCGAGCTAGCCCAGGGTAGGCAGCTTCTGTTCCCAACTGGCTTAGGGCAATGCAGACGCGGTAGCGCAGCTGCCAATCGTCAGAAGCGATGAGGGGCTCTAGGTAGGGGATGGCCCGCGGATCCCCCAGATCCCCTAGCGCTGCGGCAGCGGCGGTGGTCAGCAGTTCATTTCCCTCCTGGAGAACCTGCACTAGGGTGTCGAAGGCGGCGGGGTTGCCTAGCTCGCCGAGGGCAGCGACAATACTAAAGCGCACCAGCCACTCCGTCTCCCGCTGGTAGGCCTCCAGGAGATCAGTCAGGGCCTGCGGCTGCTTGAGATCCCCTAGAGCGGCAGCAGCGGCGGCTCGCACGTCGAACTCGGGATCCTCCCGCAAAGACTGCTGCAGGATTGGTAAAAGGGTGGCCGGATCGATCCCTTTTGCGGCAAGGGTGCCCAGCTGACTAATAGCAGCGTAGCGGACGCGCGCATTCTTGTCGGCTACTGCCTGCTGCAACAGAGTCAAGCTTTCTAGCGGGGAGAGTTCTCTGGCTTTGTTAACAGCGCGCAGCCGCTCCCCCAGATCCTGAGAGCCCAACAGCTCCAGCAAGGTCGCCAGTGAGGGCGGATCCCCAGCAGTTGTTGTCATCGTTCCTTTCTCTCCGTAGCTTTCTCTGGCTGTAGCAAAGAAGGAAAACTCGATGTTATCATTTTGAGGCAGTGTGTGCTGTCTTTTGGTCCTATGGCCTTATTGCAGAAAGAAAAGCAGGAGATCATTGAGAAATATCGACTACACGACACCGACACCGGCTCTGCCGATGTGCAGGTTGCCTTGCTAACCAGCCGCATCAACCAGCTCTCGCAGCACCTGCAGAGAAATCCTAAGGACTTTAACTCCCGTCGCGGCTTGCTGATGATGATTGGTCGCCGCAAGCGACTGCTCAGCTACATTGCCAAGCATTCTCCCGAGCGCTTTCAGGAGCTGGTTGAACGGTTAAACATTCGAGTGAAAAAGTAGCTACCTAGAAAGCACAGTCGAGGAGCTACCTGCGTGGGCAAGTCTAGTCGCTACTCTAAAGCTTCTCGAGGCCGCTCCAGTCAAGCTGCTGGTCAGGTGGAGCAGCAGCCGGCCAGAGGAGAGCGAGCTGCTGTCATTCCTCCCGAGGTAAGCCGGCGCATGGTGCGGCGAATCCTCATTTTTTCCGGGATCCCTTCTACGCTTGGCTTAAGTAGCTTTGTTGTCAACTACTATCTTTTAACCAACCATGTGATAGCCCTGCCCCCCTACTTTACTTTGGTGGAGTCGCTGGCCTTTTTTGGCCTTGGCTTTTTGGGCATTAGCTACGGTGTCTTCTCGGCCTCCTGGGATCCAGAGCCTGGATCCCTGCTGGGGATTGGTGAGTTCCGCCGCAACCTAGGTATTTTCCTCCAGCAGTGGCGTGAAGCAACAAGCAGCTCTGCCTCTTCAGAAGCTGACGAGACCTAGCTGCTTTGGGCGCTGGGGGAGTTTCCCGGCCAAGATACAGGCCCAGCCTCAGGGGGCCGGGCTGAGGTGGTTCAAAATAGGCTGCTGGGGCTAGAGCCGCACCTGCGCGCCCTCAAAGAAGCCACGGATGATCAGAATGGATCCCTCAGAATCTCCTGGAGCGGTCTCTGGATTGTCCGTGGGGAATTCCTGTTCCAGGAACCACTGGCCGGAGATCCGGTCGGCAGAAGTCGTTGAGTCGAAGACAAGGCTTAGAATCCCTCTTTGCGTACTACCACCAATGTCAAGTCGATTAAACGGCCCGGCCAATTGTGCCCCGGCTAGGGTGCGGAAGACAAAATCGCCAGTGGCGGGCACAATGCCCTGAAGAATAACCGGCTGAGGGGTATTTCCTTCCACAGGTGAGCCAGGTAAGGTACCCGTAGAGCGCTCAGTGCGCAAGGAGAAGAAGTAATCGAAGGCTGTGGGAAAATCCGGACGCCCAGGGACAGGTAACTGCGGGATCGGAGTGGGGAAAGGTCGGGGCGGGGGGCTGACCTGGACAAAGTTGAGGACTGTGCTGACATTAGCCGGATCAAACTCAGCTTGTACCCGACCGTCCAATAGGCGCCGGATGCGCACCAACTGGTTGGGCAGAATGTTCGGACGAGTGGGATCCGGAGCAAATAGCACCGACTGCGTACCCACCTGGGTGGGACGATAGACGATTTCCGCCTGGTTGGGCCGGAAGTTTAGGCGGGCAAAGAGAGTCAGGGCATCTTCAGGAGTGCCATCGCCGGCCACGCCCCGCTGCCGCACCACAAAGCTGGCGGAGAAGCTGCCGGTTTGCAGGATGGCAGTGACAGGAGGATTGACAAAGAATCCTGCCGGTGGGTTGCCATTAGGGCCGGGATCTTCATAGAGTACTCCCACGGTGGGGACAATGAGAGAAGAATCTCCCTCTAAGACGACTTGGTTGCCATTGCGGCTAACCAAGATGCGGCGCACGGTTAAAGTTAAAACAGTTTCCGTATCCGGATCGGCAGCTCTAAAGGTTGTGTTGACTCGAATGCGCTGGTCGTTGGGGTTTGTCGAAAGGGCAACTAACCCGGCGATGCTGAATTGCGTAGATAGCCTGCCGTCGTTGGGGCCGAAGGCGATGAGATTCACCAGCGGCGTGGTTCGGGCAATCTGGAGGGCCAGTGTGCTGGAGCGAAGGGTTGAGTCAATTGTCAGTTCATTGGCTGGGATCTCATTGACCGGCAGAATGCGGGCCTCTACGTTGGTAATGCGGGCCTCTCCGCTGCCTTGAAAGCCGCTGTTCCGCACAGGGATCCCGTTGTCAAACTTTGGGTTGATGTAGTCCAGCCTCAAGCTGGTGGTCTCCAGCACTGAGCCGGGGGTAAAGCGGTACTCCTGCGCCGAGACAAACGCCGTGGGATCCACCTGGACAGGCCCCGGCAAGGCGGGAGACTCGTCAATTTGACCGCAGCCACCTAGGAGCAAGACTCCACACAAAACTGCCAATGAGCGACCTTTGAAGTTCATACGGCACTGCCTCACACACCCTAATCTGGGGAAATCCACACACAAAATGGAGGAAAAGGCACCCAACCCCAACGCTACAGGTAAGCTGGCCGCCCCTGCTCGAGGCTATGATACCCCATATCTAGGGGATGGGCCATTTCCAAAAAAATTTCTTGGATTTGCTTTGCCGCTTGCTTGACAACGCCCCGAGATGCAGTAGAACTAACAGCAGGCATCCGCCTTTGAAACGGGATCCCTCATAATCTTGCCCATGCATAGAGGCAGATTCAGTGGATCCGGGCTGGGCGCTGTTGGAAAGATTTGCTGTGGTGTGAGTGAGTGGAGAATTCCCCGATGAAACGACGTTCTGGCTCAGGCCCTGGCCGTGGCGGCCTTTCCCTTCTGGCAACTTGGGCTTCGCTGGCGCTAGCCACTGCCTGCAGCAGCGAGACCACGGGCGGCTTGCCACCCCTCTTGACCGCCAATGGATCCACGCCTCCTCCCGTAGCCGTGGCTCCCACCATCTCGCCCAACCTCACACCCATCACCTTCCGCCCTGGGCCAGACTTTGCTCCTATCACGCCGCCACCCATTCAGCCCGACCTGCCGGATCCACCCAGCTTGCGGCCAGCTCCAAATGGGGAATTCAACCTTTTGCTCTCTACCCCGGCAAACCCTGCTGTGATTCCCCCAGTGAGCTCCGCTTTTGTAACAGTTACCTTGCGCGGCTTGTTGGTGCCAGGGGTCATTGCCAGCGTAGAGCTGCAGTTTTTCAACATCAGCCGCGGCACAGATATTACCAGCATTTTCTTGCCGACAGCCATCGAGCAGTTTAGGAATACGCTCATAGGCCGAGGCAACAGCTACGCCGACCGAACCGGCGGGATCACCCTCACCAATGGCTTTACCTTCCCGGCTGATCTGGTGGCCTACAGAGCCAACGTTGCTCCCGGAGAAAGGGTTTTGGTGATTCTGGTCATTCGCGATTCGTTTGGCCAAGCCCTAAGATTAGAGGCACGCGCTCAGGCTACCTAGCGTGAAGCCGGCTAAGGGCAGTGTTTAATTGCTGCGAGAGATTTAAGCTCAGGAGGACGAGGGAATGAAAACCGGAAAGCTGGCTGGGGTTTTGGCTTGCCTCTGTGTTGGTTTGCTGACGGCTTGCCAACAGGCGAAGGATAAGAATGCAACCAGCTTTATACCTGGGCCGATCTTTCCTGTGGAAAACCCAAGTGTAGAACCCGGCGGAACTGGCGTGGGAGTGCCGGCTACTCCTCCCGTTGGAGCTGCTCCCCCAACCCAGCCCAGCCCTCTCGTGTCCCCTCCCGTCTCGGCGCCGACGATCCCGCCCTTGCCCAGCCCCAACCCTTCTCCCAGCATTGTTGGGTTGCCTCCGGCCCCCTTGGCTCCTCCAACCTTTACCAAGAGTTTCAGTCCGAGCACGACTTCGGTGGGTGTTCCTGTTACTTTAAGTTTTTCGATCACCAACAACTCCGGCATCCAACTGACCGGCCTCAGCTTTGCGGAAATCTTGCCGGCAGGGCTATCCGTTGCTGCCGCCCCTGGCCTCAACAATACCTGTGGGGGAACTGCAAGCGCCCCTGCAAATGGAAGCTTTATTTCTCTGACCGGTGGCCAGCTTAGTCCCAATTCAAGCTGCTTGATAAGCGTTCAGGTGGTTGCTATAAACACGGGCACTTACACGAACCCTGCCACAACGCTCACCAGCGACCAGGCTCCTGCCGCTCAAAGCGCACCTGTCAGCCTAACCGTAAACCAAGTTCCTGCTCCAACCTTTACCAAGAGTTTCAGTCCGAGCACGACTTCGGTGGGTGTTCCTGTTACTTTAAGTTTTTCGATCACCAACAACTCCGGCATCCAACTGACCGGCCTCAGCTTTGCGGAAATCTTGCCGGCAGGGCTATCCGTTGCTGCCGCCCCTGGCCTCAACAATACCTGTGGGGGAACTGCAAGCGCCCCTGCAAATGGAAGCTTTATTTCTCTGACCGGTGGCCAGCTTAGTCCCAATTCAAGCTGCTTGATAAGCGTTCAGGTGGTTGCTATAAACACGGGCACTTACACGAACCCTGCCACAACGCTCACCAGCGACCAGGCTCCTGCCGCTCAAAGCGCACCTGTCAGCCTAACCGTAAACCAAGTTCCTGCTCCAACCTTTACCAAAGAGTTTAGCCCTAACACAGCAACAGCAGGCGGCACTGTAGCCGTTATCTTTACCATCACCAACAATGCTCCTGTACCTTTGTCTGGACTCAGCTTTATAGATGCTTTGCCAGGTGGTTTGCGAATTACTGAACGGAATGTAGTTACTTTAAATACGTGCGGTGGCACGCTCACAGCGAACCCCAGCATTCCTTTCAATCCTGGCCCTCCACCACAACCAGCAATTCCTTCAACCACGATTGCCCTTCAAGGTGGAACTCTGGCTCCGAATTCCTCCTGCGTGGTTTCTGTATCTGTGGAACAGATCAATCCAGGGGCGGCAACTTACACAAATCCCCCAGTTACCCTCTTCAGCAGTGGGGCGCCACCAGTAACCTCTAACCAAGCTACTGTGACTTTCAATTAGGGTCGGTCTAGAGTTCTTGCTGTTGACCCAAGCAAGGCTTGGGAAGCTCCACTGCCCTTACGAGTAGCAACACTGTTTTCAACAAAGCCTAAGGAGGGATCCTGTAAACTGCCGGCGCCTAGCAACATCTCGATCATAAGCTGCTAGGGTCAAGAAGCGATTGTGGGCAATCTCACTGCCGCAACAAGCAGAACCTTGGGAGTGGAGAACAATAGCAAGCAACCAGGCTAGGGGGAGGTGGCTGCAGCCTGCCGCGCCAAGACCCACTCCACCAGGGTGCGCACGCCGTAGCCGGTGGCGCCTTTGTTGTTGTAGCCCGCATCCTTCTCTGTCCACACCGGGCCGGCTATGTCCAGGTGGGCCCAGGGGGTTTTCTCCACAAATTGTTTGAGGAAGAGGGCAGCGGTGATGGAGCCGCCGGAGCGGGGGCCGGTGTTCTTCATGTCGGCCACGGTGGAGCTGAGGCCCTCGAAGTAGCTCTCTTCCAAGGGTAGGCGCCAGATCTTTTCGCCAGAGAGGTTGGCCGCCTGCTGCAGCTCTTGAGCTAGGGCCTCATTGGGGGTAAAGAGGCCGGCAATTTCTTCTCCCAGCGCAATAACGCAGGCGCCGGTTAGGGTGGCCAGATCCACAATGGCGTCCACCCCCAGCTTTTCGGCAAACACCAAAGCATCGGCCAGGGTGAGGCGGCCTTCGGCATCGGTGTTGTTGACCTCAATGGTCTTGCCGTTGGAGGCGGTGAGGATGTCCCCGGGGTGGAGGGCACGGCCGCTAATCATATTTTCAGTGGCGGCGACAATAAAGTGCACCTCTACCTGTGGCTTGAGGGCAGCTAGGGCCCGGGCCGCTCCCAAGACGGCTGCAGCTCCGCCCATATCGGTTTTCATCATGGCAATGCTGCGGGAGTCGGTTTTGATGTTCAGCCCGCCGGAATCGAAGGTGAGGCCCTTGCCCACCAGGGCCAGCTTGGCGACGGGATCCCCTTCTTTGGGCTTGTAGGTGAGGTGGATAAACTGGGGCGGCAGATCTGAGGCCTGGGCCACGCCGAGGAAAGCCCCCATGCCTAAGGCTTGGCACTCTTCCCGTCCTAGGATCTCCACCTCTAGGCCGTAGTCTTGAGCCAGTTGCCGGGCAGTGTCGGCCAGGGCAGGGGGGGTGACGACATTGGCAGGGGCGGCCACCAGTTCGCGGGCCAGGATCGTCCCGGCAGCCATCTCGGTGGCCCGCTGCAGGGCGTTTTCATAGTCTTGGCGGGCCTGGGCCAGGCCTGGCACCAGGAGGGTGACTTCCTCAACGGAAAAGCCGCGCTCTTCCTCGGGCTTGGGCTGGGATTTGAAGCGGTTATCCTGGTGGGCCACAAGGAGGCTGGCTTCGGCTACTGCCTGCACCGCCCGCACCGGATCCAGCCCCGTTTCTGGCAAGGACAGCACCACCTGCTTAGCTTTAAGGCTGTGGGCCTGGCGCAGACCATTGGCAGTGGCCCGCCGCAGGGCTTCCAGCGTCAGCGCAGCCGGATCCCCAAGCCCCACCAACACCAGCTTGCGGATGGCTCCTGGCAGGCGCAGAGCAAGGCTGCTATTGGGCTTGCCCTGAAACTTCTGTTCTTGAACTGCTTCCGCCACCAGCCCCGACCCCACTTTCTCGTCCAAGGCAGCAATCTCGGCAGGCAGCGAGAAGGTGGCGTTTTCGCCGGTGGGGGCAAAGCAGTAAACCAAGGCGCATTCTGCCTGTGTTAGGGGCGGCTCGCCAAGACGAAGCTGCATGGGAAACCTTTGGCCAAGCTAGGGACAGCAGATTTCCAGTGTAGCCAATTCCGCCACTTCTAGGACAGGGGATCCCTTGGCTGGCATCGACGTTGGCTTTTCTAGCCAATAGCCTTTAATCAGGAAGGGAGGAAACCAAGGTATGGCCTGGCGGCGGCGTTCCATCCTTCAGCTTGGGGTTATTGCCGGCGCAATGCTCCTGGCGCTGGCGCTAGGGGGGGTGGGATCCCTGGCCCAGGCGCAGAGGCCCCTGGAAGAGCTGCCGCAGCCGGTTCGCCTCAAGCTGCCCCCCGGCCTAGCCCGCTACACCTACGACAAGTCGGCGGGAGACTACTTCGAAGAAATCGAGCCGCTGCTGCCGGGCGGAGCTTATGCCCAGTGGGCCTTCTACCCCGTCCCTGTCTACATTCAGGGGGATCACCCCCAGTGGAAAACCTTTGTGGAGCAGGCGGTAAAGGAGTGGTCGGCCTACATCCCCCTGAAAGTGGTGGGCAAAGAAGAGGAGGCCCTCTACGGGATAAGCATCTACCGCGTTCCTGCCATTGGCGAAGGGATAGCGGGGGCAGCCCGGCCTGAGTTTTTCTTTGCCGCCGATGGCTCGCTGCAGCAGCGGGTGCGCATTGTCATTGCCGAAGGCCAGGGATTGGCAGAAGTGACGGCGGTGGCTCGGCACGAGATTGGCCATGGGCTGGGGCTGTGGGGCCATAGTCCCAACCCGCGGGATCTGATGTACGGCGGCCACCATGCAGCGGCTACCGGCAATCGCCGCCTGCTGCGGGTGCCCACCATCACCAAACGGGATCTCAATACCCTCAAGCGGGTTTACGAGCAGCCCACCCTCATGGGCCAGGTCTTCCCGGAGAGCTACCGCCGCCTGTTTGGCCAGCTTCTGCCAGAGAGAATTTTGGGAATGGCCGGCAGCTAGAGCCGCAGCAGTTGCGCTCCCCCCTTCAGCCCCATAGCCAGGAGAAAAAACAGCAACTGGGTGGTCACAATGCTGGGGCCGGAGGGGAGGTTGAAGGCGGCTGAGAGGAGGATCCCCAGCACGGCGCTTAAGCCCCCCAAGACCATGGCCAGCAGCACATAGGTTGTAAAGCCGGATGCCAAAAGCCGCGCCGTCGAGGCAGGGATCACCACAAAAGCGCTCACCAATAGCACCCCCACCGAGCGGATCGAAAGAGCCACCACCAGCGCCAGCAGCACCACAAAGGCCAGCCGCTGCCAGCCCGCCTCTACCCCCCGCGCCCGCGCCAGTGACTCATCCAGGGTGAGCAGCATCTGGGCAGGCAAGGTCAGCCCAATATACCCCAGGGCCAAGAGCAGGAGCAGGCCGCTTATCCACAAGGCCGGCAGGCTGATGCCGAGAATATCCCCAAACAGCAACTGGTTAAGGTTGCCGCGGTAGCCAGGGATCAGGCTAAGGCCAATGATGGCCAGGGCCAAGGAGGAAGAGTAGATGATGTTTAGCACCGCATCCGCCGAAAGCTGGGTGCGTTCCAAGACAAAAGTCACCCCCAGGGCAAACACCACCCCAAACACCATCAGCACCGCCGTGGGATCCAGCCCCAGGGCCACTCCCAGGACAATACCCAGCAGCGCCGAATGCCCCAAGGCATCACTAAAAAACGCCAACTGCCGAAAGATGGCAAAACTGCCCAAAAGCCCCCCCGTCACCCCCGTCAGGATGCCGCCTAGAAGAGCCCGCTGCATGAAGGGCAACTGCAGCCATTCCACCACCTGCGCCCAGGTCTCCGGCATTGCCCCTCCTCAGTGGTGGTGGATGTAGCGGGCAAACGCGGGGCCGTAGACGCGGTTTAGCATCTCCGGCGCCAGGGCCGCCTCAGGGGATCCCTGACAAATCAGGGAGCGGTTGAGACACAGCACGCGGTCACAGTAGCGGGACACCATCTCTAGGTCGTGGGAGACCTGCAGAATGGCCCAGCCCAGGGAGCGGCGCAGCTCTTCCAATAGCCGATAGAACTCCCCTTCGCTGAGGCTATCTAGACCAGCGGGAGCCTCGTCCAGCACCAGCAGCCGCCGCGGCCAGACTAGACAATAGGCCAACAGCACCCGCTTCAGCTCGCCGCCGCTCAGTTGACCCAGGGGCTTAGAGGCCAGGTGCAGAGCCTCGGCCCGTTGCAAGGCTTTTTTGACGGCCTCCTGCCGAGCAGCTCGCTGCTGCCAGGGCCAGCGGGGCCTAAGGGATCCCCAGCCCAGGGCAACAAACTCCGCCACTGTTAGGGGGAGGGCGGGGTTGAAGTGCAAGCGCTGCGGCACATAGGCAAGCTGCTGCCGCACTTTCTGGGGCAAGTACCCTGACAGGCGCAGTGGCTCCCCTAGGATCCAAACCGAGCCGCATTGGCGGGGCAGGATGCCCAAGATGGCCTGCACCAAGGTGCTCTTGCCGGCGCCGTTGGGGCCAACAATGGCCGTATGGGATCCCGCCGCCAGCTCAAACGAGACATTCTGCACCGCCAACTGGGATCCCCGATAGACCGTCAGCCCCTCCACCCGCAGGACAACCTCGCCAGAATGGAAGCTCATCGCCCCCTTGCCAGCAGGTGCTCGAGAGCAGCCTGACCCACCAAGGGCAACTGCAGGGGAACCCAGGCCTTCTCTTTCTCGAAGGCGGAGACCAGGTTTTCCACGTTCTGCCGCAGGATGGTTAGGTAGTACTCCGGCTCGATCCCCTCTGGGCCAGCCGTTTCCAAGGGATCGAACACGCGGACTTGTACCCCCAGATCCCGGGCCAAGACCTCAAAGGGGTTGTCCTTCCCCACTTGTGGCTCCACCAGGATTGTCTTTAGGCCCGACTGCCGCACCGTCTCCATCACCCGGCGCACATCTTCCGGAGAGGGGCTGGCTTCCGGGATCTCCACCAGGAACTCCGCTTTGAGGCTGTAGCGCTCGGCAAAGTAAGGGGCAAAGTCGTGGAAGACCACAAACTTTCTGCCGGCAAAGGGGGCCAAGCGCTGCTCGATTTCCTTATCCAAAGCCTCCAGTTGCTGGATAAAGGCAGCGGCGTTGGCGCGGTAGGTCTCTGCCCCTTCTGGATCGACAGCAATGAGGCCATCGCGAATATTTTCCACCTGCCGGATGGCTCGCCTGGGATCTAGCCAGATGTGGGGGTTCAACTTGCCGTGAGAGTGCCCGTGACCATGAGAATGGCCATGGCCGTGGCTGTGACCATGAGAATGGCCATGGCTGTGGGAGTGGCCATGCTCCGGCTCCTGGGTCTGCAAAGTCGGGATCCCTTGGCTGCTGTCAATGATGCGCAGCTTCGGATTGCTGGCGTTGGCAATCAATCCCTCCAAAAAGGTCTCCATTCCCAACCCGTTGATCACCAGCACATCCGCCTGGGACAGCAGGCGCGCATCCTCGGGTCGGGCCTGAAAGTCGTGGGGCCCCATCTGGGGAGGGATCAGAGGTTTCACCTCGGCCCGCTTCCCGGCCACGGCGCGGGTAAATTGCGTTATCGGCAGGATTGTGGTCACCACCTGCGGGGGGGTGGATCCCTGCTGGGCCTGGGACTCTTCTTGGCGCATCTGCAAGGTGCCTAGGATCCCGACCGAAAGGGCCGCCACCAGCGAGGCCAGTGATCTCAGGGGTCGGGCCGAACGCAGAGAGTTATTAGCCATGAGCCCTAACACCTCACGAGACAACAGAGACAGCAGCGTCGGAAGCGCCTGACTTCTGGAAAGCCAAGGCCCGCTGCTGCAGCAGCGAAAACATGCTCACCAGGCCGTTGCTGCGGGAAGGGCTAAGGCTGAAGTTGAGGCCCATTTCCCGCACAAACTCCAGGGAAACCCCCAAAATTTCCTCTGGTGCTGAGCCACTTAGCCCCTCCACCAAAACGGCCACCAAGCCCTTGACCAACTGGGCATCGGCATCTCCCTGGATGTAGACCTTGCCGTCTCTTAGCTCGGTGGCCAGCCACACCCGCGAAGCACAACCCCGCACGAGATTCTCCTCTGTTCGCTGGGAATCGGGGAAAGGGGGCAGGCGCTTGGCATAGGCCAGCAGCAACTCGTACTTCTGACGAGAGGTTTTGGCCTTTTGAAAGCGCGCGACAATCTGCCGCAGAGCTTCGGGCATCAACCCACTTGCCTGAATGAGAATGATAATCAAAAGTCATCGTAGCACGCAGCTTGGGGAGCCCAAGGGGTTGGCGCGGGAGGAAACAACTACCGCACTGAGCGGTAGCCGCCCCTTACTCCCCTGGGCGAGAGGACTAGTTGCCAAAGCTGGCTGGCGCGGGCCTTGAAGCTGCCGGCACTCATTAGCAGGTAAAGCCGCCACATGCGGCGAAAGCGCTCGTCGTAGCGACCAGCCAGTTGGGGCCATGCCCGCTCAAAATTGGTGTGCCAAGCTTTTAGGGTGGCCACGTAGTTGATCCCAAAGTTGTGCCAGTCTTCCAGAACAAATAGGCCCTCGAAAGCCGCTGTTATCTGCCGAGGCGAGGGGAGCATCGAGTTGGGAAAAATGTAGCGCTCAATCCACGGATCCCGACCCTGGTAGGCAACGTTGGTGCCGATGGTGTGGAGAAGAAACAAGCCATCCTCTTTGAGAAGGCGACGGGCTACCTGCATAAATGTTCGGTAGTTGCGGTAGCCCACATGCTCAAACATGCCCACAGAAAGGATCCGATCAAACTTTCCCTGCGTCTGGCGATAGTCTTCCAGCCGAATCTCCACCGGTAGGCCACGGCAGCGTTCGCTGGCTAGCCTAGCCTGCTCTTGCGAGACGGTGATGCCCACCACCTGCACACCGTAGCGTTCGGCCAGGTACTGTGCCGTGCCGCCCCAACCACAGCCGATGTCGAGCACGCGCATGCCGGGCTGGAGATCTAGCTTGCGGGCAATGAGATCCAGCTTGGCTTCCTGGGCTTCGTCGAGGGTTTGTGCCCCCCCATCCCAATAAGCACAGCTGTAGATCTGGCGGCGATCCAGCATGGCCTCGTAGAGGTCATGGCCAAGGTCGTAGTGGCGCTGGCCAACCACAAACGCTCCCTTACCCCGCTGGCGGTTGATGAGGCGACTGTCCAGGGCAAGCAGGAGCCGAACTGGCCAGCCCACTTGCTCGGCTGCCTGACTGGTGAGGAGACGACAAACCAGCTCATCAATAGCCTCGCAATCCCACCACCCCTCCAGGTAGGCCTCGCCAAAGCCCAGGGATCCATAGAGCAAGCAGCGCAGGTAAAGCCGCTCGTCGTGGACTTGCAGATCCCAGGGCCGCGAGCCATTGACGGCTATATCGGCAGCCTCCAAAAGCCTAAGTCCATAGCTGCGCGCCAGCCGATGCCAGAGGCTGAGGCCTTTCCCCATTCCCAGAACCCCCCTGCGCCTGGAAAGCCTAGTAAAGGCAACTAGACATTAAAGCGTAGCCCCTCTAGTGTGTTTCCAATTGTTTCCAAGGGATCCTGCAAACGGAGAACCTCCAACCTCTTGGTGAAGAAGGAGTAGGAGGACACCCGAGCGTTTCCAATCCAATTTCTAGGGATCCCCCCGAAGGGGGAACGCTCCTGCAACCCTACTTCGGTGACGACCAGGGGACTCCACTGGTTTCCAATTTCTAGGGATCCCCCCGAAGGGGGAACGCGGGAGTGGGAAGCAGAGGTCCAAGAATGGAGAGAGCTCGTCGTTTCCAATTTCTAGGGATCCCCCCGAAGGGGGAACTACAACGTTTACGAAACGCTCCTTGGCGGTCTCTCCAAGGTTTCCAATTTCTAGGGATCCCCCCGAAGGGGGAACGAGTAGTTTTCTGGGCCCCTGGGCCAGCATCCCCGCGTGTTTCCAATTTCTAGGGATCCCCCCGAAGGGGGAACCCACCAAGGCTAACGGGCGTGCTCCCGCCAGCGGGGACGTTTCCAATTTCTAGGGATCCCCCCGAAGGGGGAACGAGGAAGCGGCGCCGGCTTCCTCCGAGGTGGCGTTCGAGTTTCCAATTTCTAGGAATCCCCCCGAAGGGGGAACTAGCGCAGACTTCTGTGATAGCTGCGATCTGACTCTCTGGTTTCCAATTTCTAGGGATCCCCCCGAAGGGGGAACTTTTGAGCGATGGGGGGCTTTGGCTCCCGAACTGTGGTGGGTTTCCAATTTCTAGGGATTCCCCCGAAGGGGGAACGGCGGAGGCGTTCGTTGTCCACTACCGGCTCTTCCAGTTTCCAATTTCTAGGGATCCCCCCGAAGGGGGAACCTCGGGATCCCCGCCTATGTCACAGGAGAGGATGGTTGCTAGTTTCCAATTTCTAGGGATCCCCCCGAAGGGGGAACTTAAGGAGGAGAAATGAGGTACATCGGCACCGCCATGTTTCCAATTTCTAGGGATCCCCCCGAAGGGGGAACTTGGCGTACTTGGGAGCCCACACATATCCCAGGGGCTGGTAGTTTCCAATTTCTAGGGATCCCCCCGAAGGGGGAACACTACCCCTATTAAACCCAAGTGGGGCAAGGAATGCAAGACCCATTTGCGAGGGGGTCGGTCGAAGACGGCAAAAAAGGGCCTGGAAGAGGGGGGGCAAGAGGCCTGAAAGCCTTGTGGGGCAAGGCATCGAGCGGGTCAACGAAAGAATCGGCCTTTGCGGGATTTGGCGAGGCGCTCGCAGAGCTGCTGATACCGTTTTTGTGTGCTTTCGAGAACATCAAGTACTTAGGTAGGGGGAAAGTTGCCTGAGCTACACGATGACCGAGCCAGGGGGTGCAGTTAAAGGGGGTTCACCCCAGATTTCCACTTGATCGAGGGCGTGGCTGGTGAGGGGATAGAAGCGGACGCTGTCTTCGTTAGGCTTGATCCTTTTTCGGAGCCGTAGCTTGAGCTCCTCGAACTTGTCCTTGTTGAGGACGCACTCGAAGACACTGTACTGCACCCGCTTGCCGTAGCCTTCTAGCAAGTCGGCAATTTTCTTGCGGCGCTTGTCACAGGGGGTATCGTAGGTAACAACATAAAGAAACATCAGCGAATCCGGTAAGGCTGATACAAGTCTTGAGGATTATAGACGGACTGCTTAAACTTCTTAACCTGCTGTGTTAGCAAATCCCAGCGGGGCTGATCCCCAGCAGGAGTTGTAATGGATCCCTCCATTCTCTGGAGAAAAGCTTTGAGGTATTTCTTTCTGCCAGCATCGTTGAGAAAACAGCCCCCATCTCGATACTCGAAGTCTTCTTGGATATCCATAACACCGCTATTGACAAGCCACAGTACCAGGGAGTCCACAATAGGTGCTCGAAACTCTTCCAGCAAATCGGAAACCAGAGCAGCGTGGCGTTCACTGCTGGCATGTAGGCAACCTTGATAGGGATCCAAATCTTGCAGCTCAATCAAGGTTAATAGGTGGTTCCAGAGCACCATGTAGCCAAAGCTAAGCATGGCATTGACTGGATTGGTGGGTGGTTGTCGGGTGCGCTTGAGCAAAACAAATCCTTTTTGTTGTAAGCAATTGCCCAATTCCGGGAAATACAGGGCTGCGCCGATCCCTTCAATGCCGCGCAGTTGATCTAGAGACTTAGCCTGCAGAGCTTGCTCAGCCAGATGTTCCAAGCTGCGCAGGGTTAGATCCCCAGTTTCGCTGGGGCGCTGCCTAAGTTGCCGCATCAACGATTCAAGCTGGCCTATCATCGTGGAGTCTGCCATTTGCCGGGCAACCGTTCTCGGCCAAGGGGATCCAAGTGAAGGTAGCGCTGTTGCAACTCAACTACACCGTTGGCGATCTCAGCGGCAATGCTGAACGCATCCGTGCGGCGGTCGAGGCAGCGGCGGCGGCAGGAGCGGAGCTGGCCATTACGTCTGAGCTGGCCCTGTTGGGGTACCCACCCCGGGATCTGCTGCTCTATCCAGCTCTCATCGAGAGGGCCGGCCAAGTTTTGCAGCAGTTGGCCGCCCGGCTGCAGGAGAGCATTCCGGTGGTGGTGGGATCCGTGCAGCCCAACCCTCTGCCGGAGGGGCGGCCCCTCTACAATGCGGCAGCCTGGCTGGAAAGGGGGCAGATCCGCCACTGGTTTCAGAAGTCGCTCCTGCCCACCTACGATGTCTTCGACGAGGATCGCTACTTCGAGCCGGGATCCCCGCCCCCGCCCATTGAGTACCGGGGCCGCCGACTGGGCTTTACCATCTGTGAGGACATCTGGAACGACCGCGACTTCTGGCAGCACCGCCGCTACCACCGCGATCCAGTAGAAGAGATGGCCCGCTGCGGCGCCGATTTGCTGATTAACCTTTCCGCCTCCCCTTTTAGCTTGGGCAAGCAAAAATTGCGGGTGGAGATGCTGGGATCCCTAGCCCGCAAGCACGCCCTGCCCATCCTCTATGTCAACCAGGTGGGAGGCAACGACGACCTCATCTTTGACGGGGCCAGTTGCGCCCTAGATGGCCGCGGCCGGCTGGTGGCCCAAGCCGCTGCTTTTGCGCCGGATCGGCTCATCGTGGATGTGGAGGCGCTGCTCCATCCCCGTGATGAGGAACCCAGCCCGCCGGAATCCCGCTGGCCAACAGAGCCGGAAGCGGAGCTCTACCAAGCCTTGGTTTTGGGCACCCGCGACTACGTCAGCAAATGTGGCTTTCGCGAGGTGTTGCTGGGCCTGTCGGGAGGGATCGACTCGGCTGTTACTGCCGTCATTGCCGCCGACGCCCTAGGGCCAGAGCGGGTGCTGGGAGTGCTCATGCCCTCTCCCTATTCCAGTCCCGGCAGCCTGACGGACGCCTACCAACTGGCGCAAAACCTAGGGATCCCGACCCTAAAGCTGCCCATTCACTCGATTATGGAGAGCTACCACCATCTCCTGGCCGAGCCTTTTGCTGGCCTCCCCCCCGACATCACCGAAGAGAACCTGCAGTCCCGCATCCGCGGCACCCTGCTCATGGCCCTCTCCAACAAGTTTGGCCGGCTGCTTTTGACCACGGGCAACAAGTCGGAGCTGGCGGTGGGCTACTGCACCATCTACGGGGATATGTCCGGCGGCTTGGCGGTGATCTCCGATGTGCCCAAAACCTGGGTCTACCGCCTGGCCCGCTGGATCAACCGGCAGCAGGAGCGGATCCCTCTTCCCATCCTCACCAAGCCCCCCTCGGCAGAGCTGCGGCCGGACCAGCGAGATAGCGACAGCCTACCCCCCTACGACGTGCTGGACGCCATCCTGCAGCGGCACATTGAACAGCACCAATCCGCTGCCGAGCTGGTGGCCCAAGGGTTTGATGCCGATACTGTACAGCAGGTGCTGCGGCTGGTGCAAAATGCCGAGTTCAAGCGCCACCAAGCCCCTCCGGGACTGCGGGTTACCGATCGGGCTTTTGGCACCGGCTGGCGCATGCCCATTGCCAAACGCCAGGAAGGGATCAGCTAGAAACTGCAGAGGCCCTGCCTTCTACCCGTAGGGTCAGGGCCAGGAAGAAGGCCGCATAACGCGGTATTGGGCACTGGTAACGGTCGATTGGAGCTGAAGGTAAACCAGTCCAGAGGCTCGCGGTTGGCTTGCCAACTGTAGGGCTACCAAAAGTCTGCTCAGTTGGAGGCAGGTGGTTTACTTGATTTTGCCCTCGCTCCCCCCTCTCCCTCAAGGAGAGGGGGGTTGCCGCAAGCCAAGTTTTCTAGATCAGCCCCAGCCAAGAGGCGACGCCTTGGCCGGTCACCGCCTCGATGACAATGGCCAGGACAAAGCCAATCATGGCTGCGCGACCGTTGAGACGCTCGGCATATTCGTTAAAGCCAAACTTGGGCTCAGACAGGTTGGGGTTGGACATAGGAACCTCCGCTGGGTGCTCTGGGGCAAATCTGGAAGAACGCTCCCTGCCCTTTAGTATAGTTTGCATTTCTTCATAATTGCAAGAAGACGATTAGGCAACCGTTGACACACCCCCGGTCGGGGGATGCTTACGCAGTCCACAGTTGGACCCGTAAAGGCGCTGTCAAGACGCCTCTAGACCGTTCCTAGAGACAAAGCCTCAAGGTTCCGCTTACTGACTGGCTTTCGGCACTGTCCGGGTTTTTCAGCAGGGTAGGTGCACTCAAGTCGCTCGAAGGCTTTTCTGCCCCCCAGTAATCGCGCTAGCGGGACGGAGTCCTTTCGCGCTAGCGGGACGAAGGGCTACCAAGCTACTCTGCTGTGTTCCTCCCCTTAGCCCAGAACGGCAGGGATCCCTGTTACAAAAGTTCGGAAATCGCAGCCGTCCCACCGACTAGGGTAATCTGAAGTGCAGGTCAACGGAGAAAACCCCTATGGCGATTCAGCGTGGTGCCAAAGTCCGTGTGTTGCGGAAAGAATCCTACTGGTATCGGGATGTGGGGACGGTGGCAGCGGTGGATACCAGTGGCATCCTCTACCCGGTGATCGTCCGCTTTGACAAGGTTAACTACTACAACATCAACACCAACAACTTCCGCGAGGACGAGCTGGAGGTGGTGGAAGAGCCCAAGCCCAAAGCCAAAGCTACCTCTGCCAAGTAAACCAAGTTTTTGGCCTTCCTGTCCTGTGCCCGAGCTGCCCGAGGTTGAAACCGTCAGGCGGGATCTGCAGCGCCTTACTCTAGGTCTGCGCATCCTGGCGGTGGAGGTGCTTCTCCCTCGCACCGTGGCCTACCCTGGCAAAGAGGAGTTTGAGCAGGGGCTGGCTGGTACCTGTTTGACCCAGTGGCAGCGGCGAGGCAAGTATCTCTTGGGATCCCTGGACTCCGGAGCGGTTCTGGGTGTGCATCTGCGCATGACCGGGCAACTGCTCTGGGTTCAGGGATCCGCGCCTTTGCCGGTTCATACTCGCGTCCGGCTGCGCCTGGAGCAGGGGTGGGAGCTGCGCTTTGTTGATCTGCGCACCTTTGGCCAGATGTGGCTGGTGCCCGCCGGGGTGGAGCCGGAGACGGTGATCCCCGCCCTGCAGAGCTTGGGGCCGGAGCCGCTGTCGCCAGCCTTTTCAGAAATCTATTTCCAAGCGGCTTTGCAGAAGAGCCGCCGCCCCATCAAAACTGCCCTGCTGGATCAGGGGCTGGTGGCGGGGGTGGGCAACATCTATGCCGACGAGGCCCTGTTTTTGAGCGGCATTCACCCTTTGACGCCCGCCTCGCAGCTTTCCGACGCTGCCAAAAGCCGCCTGCGGCAAGCTTTGATCGAGGTGTTGCGGGTTGGGCTGGAGCAGCGGGGCACCACCCTGCGCGATTACCGGGATCTGCGTGGGCTCAACGGCAACTATCAAGGTCAAGCCTGGGTGTACGGTCGGGAAGGGGATCCCTGCCGCCTCTGTGGCACCCCCATTCAGCGGCTTAAACTGGCGGGCCGCTCAGCCCACTTTTGCCCCCGCTGCCAGCCGCCCCCAGGCCAGGTGGCAACTGGATGGCGGATCCCCCGCAAGCAGCTATAGTTCTAGGTTGATCCCCAGCTCCCCTCTCCCAGAGGAGAGGGGCCGGGGGTGAGGGAGGGATCCCGGTGAAAAAGATGGCATGGCCCCAGTTTTGGGTCGGTCTCCTCGGCGGGGTGGTCGGGATCCCGGCACTTCCTGTTTTTGCTCAACTGGAGCTGGATGCCCAACTGGGCCGATCCCAAGTTGTTGCCCCCAGCAAAGATTGCCCCGCCTGCGACCTAACGGGAGCGGAGCTGCCAGGCGTGGATTTGCGGGGGGCCAACCTCAAAGAAGCCATCCTCAAGCAGGCCAACCTGCAAGCTGCCAACCTCTCCCAGGCAATCCTCAACTTGGCCGATTTGCGCGGCGCCAACCTGAGCAGCACGGATCAGGGCGGGGCCTTTCTGTGGGAGGCGGACCTCAGCCAAGCCAACCTGCAGCAGGCCAATCTCACAGGGGCTAACCTTCAGGTAGCCAACCTCAGCGGTGCGGATTTGCGCGGGGCCATTCTCGCCGGCGCTGACCTGACAGGAGCCAACCTAATCCAGGCCGATCTGCGCGGGGCCGACCTGCGGGGAGCTTTTCTGGAGGGAGCCGATCTAACTGGCGCCTTGTACAACGCCCAGACCCAACTGGATCCCACCTTTAGCCCCAGCGCCCACGGCATGGTCTTTGTGAAAAACTAGCTCCCTAGGGATCGGGGGTGGTGGCGTTAGCGGCGCGGAGCGCTTGGGCTAGCTCCCTTTTTGGGCAGATTAAGCTTAGCTCTCTCCCTGGCCGGGATCCCCTGCCATGAGTTCCCCTGTGCGAGTTCTGATTGCCGACGACCATCCCCTATTTCGGCTGGGGCTAAAGTTTGCCCTGCAAGCGCAAGGATTTGAGGTGGTGGCCGAAGCGGAGACGGGATCCCAGGCCGTTGAGTACTGCCGCCACAACCCTCCCGAGGTGGCCATTTTGGATGTGCGCATGCCGGATGGAGATGGGATCCTGGCCTGCCAGCAGATTGTTGAGCTGGGCCTGTCGGTGGTGGTGGTGATGATGACCACCTTTCAGGAGCCGGCCCTGATCGAGGCGGCGCGACGAGCGGGGGCCAAAGGCTACCTCTCCAAAGAAACTGACCCGGCGGAGCTGGCCCGCGTTCTTCGCCAGATCTTGGCCAACCCCGACCAAGACTGGCTGCCTGCTTCCCAAGAGTTGCCCAAGCTTACCCCCCGCGAGCTCTGTGTGTTGCAACTGATGAGCCAAGGCTTGGCCAACAAGCAGATTGCCCGCCGCCTGGGCCTCAGCGTGGAAACCGTGAAAGAATACGCCAGCACTGCCTACCGCAAGCTGGGCGCCACCGACCGTGTCACTGCTCTGCTCAAGGCGCAACAACTGGGAATTCTCTAAGTACAGAGCCCCTATCCTCCTCCCCTCTCCCTGAGGGAGAGGGGCCGGGGGTGGTCGCGTGAGCGGGCGGAGCGCTTGGGCAGCCCGGCGGTTCCCCCCAGAGGTGGGGATGTCTGCAATCGGGATCCCTTGCATACTGTTGCTATCCTGGTAGCCTTTACCCGCGTACGGCTATGTCTGCTCCTTCTCCGCTGTTGCTCAAGCTTGCCCTGCGTCTGCTTGGCTCTCTGAAGATCCCGGTGGATCGGCGCAGGATCCGCGAGCGTGGCTTTGTTCTACCGGTCGCCATCTTGATTGTACTGGTGTTGAGCTTGGTAACGGTGGGCCTGCTCACCCGCTCCACCCAGCGCAATATCCAAACCCAGGTGGAACGGGCGGGGCAGACGGTTAGCCGACAACTAAACGCCGCCATCGACCGGGCGCGGGCCAAGATCGACTACTTGGTGCGGGATCCCCGCCTGCCCGCTGGCACCCCTACTGATGCGCAGTTGGCCTCTGCCCTGCTCAACGACGGCAGCATAGTGCCTGCAGAGCAGCAGGATCCCTATACTCTGCCCGATGAAAACCGCTTCCTGCTGAGATACACGGCCAACGTGCCAGATTCCCAGCGTCCGGTTGAGCGACAGTCACCGGCCTGGTGGTTCTTGGTGGACACGGACAACAACGGCGTCAATGACTCGGTTACTGCCTATACAATTCTTCATAATCGCCGTGCGCCGGTGACGGGCCAGAAGGAACAACAAGGCTTTGAAGCTAACATCAGCGATACAGAGCGGGCGCATCGGTTGCTGATCCGCAGTGGCCCCCTGCAAGGGTCGGCCCTGAACCCCTGTATCGACAACGCCGCCGAGCAGACCGCCAACCCCAACGTGGGAGACTGGTTCCAGGCGGGATCGGCGCTGTACAAGCCTTTCCAAGTCTTTGCCGTCACCTTGCCCATTCAAGGCGCCGACTCCACCACCCGCGCCATTTCGGCTTTGCAGTTCCAGCAGGATCAGCGGCGGGATCTCCTCAACAAGTGGGGGGCCTTCAGCCGCGGCGACCTGGAGTTCTTCTTCACCCCCGCCTACAACTGGAACGGCGCCATCTACGCCGGCGGCAGCCTTTTCTTCCGCTATGCTCCCAACAACTTGTTCCGGGCTTTCACCATCAGCTCGGAGCAATCCTGCTTCTACATGCCTGTAGATAACTCGGAGATTACTGCCTTCGGAGAGCTGGTGGCAGGGGCTATTGGCTACGCTGGCCAGGAGGTGAGCGATAGCCTGGTTTTCGATGTGCACTCCGGCGAGCAAGACGTAGCACCGAGGGTGTCGGTCAGTCTAAACAACCAGAACTTTGACTCGGTGCAAAACACGGTAGAGCCGGAGAGTGTGGCCCTGGATCCGCTGGAGCTCCACCTTTTCGGCCGCATACGCACCCGAGGAAATTACCAGCAAGACGCGGCTGGATGGGCAAATTCTCCCCTCAACGCCAAACGGGAGCCCAACCCCGGCCGGATCAAGGCTGGCGGTTTTCAGGCCGGTTCCGACCAGGTCTGCCCTCCCTACGTGGACGATGTCTATCGGGCCGACAACCGCTTTGGGCCCAAGGCCAGCTACGAGCGTCCACCCGTGACGCCTGACCCGCAGAAGGGCTGCAACGTGCCCACCTTTGCCGAAAAGTTCAACGCCAGGGCAGGTGACCGGATCCCGTCTGAGGCCAAAAATGAGCTGGGCGAATCCCTCACCGAAGACAACCCACCCGAAGGCGCGCGTGCCGAGGTGGGGCTGGATGGCTACTGGGAGCGGCGGGCTCGTGTGGAGGGCCTGCGGGTGATCGTGGGGCAGCGCCTGGAGCTGACCCGCACCGACTCTTTGCCCTTGCCGCTGGTGCCCCCTGGTGATCCCAATGATCCTGATCCTGATCCCACTAGGCTACAGGCCATTTTCATCAGCAACGAGGCGCGGCAACGCCTAACCCTGCGGGATAACCCGGCGGCGGTGCAGGCCACGGCGGTTTACCACTACAGCCACCAAAAGGGGCGCTTCCCCATCGCCTGCCTGGCCACGGTGGCCCACCCCGGCACGCCTTGGAGCTTGAAGCAGGCTTCCACCTTCCCTGCCGGCGATCAGACCAATCAACTGGGCATCAACTTCTTCACCGGCCAGGGCACCAACGTCTGGGAATATGACCCTGCGCCGATGCAAGAGCGGCTGCGGCCTGGCACGCCCCTGTGGACGGCGCTAACCAACCTGGCCAATTTTGCCGGCGACCCCGACGGGGCCTATCCGCCCAGGCAGGAGGCGGGCCGCATCCACCCGGATCCGTTCATCACCGCCTTTGGCAACTTCTCCGAGCTGCGGCGGGTGATCGATACGGTTAACAAAGGCACGCCTGTCGAAGAGCTTAGCCTGGCCGACCAGACCACGCTGCAGACGGCGGGCTGTATGTTGGGCATGCTGGCCGACAACATTCTGCGGATTGAGGCGGCTGCCAACGCCGGGGATCCAGTAGCTCAGATCCTTCGGGATGACATCAAAGCCAGCCGTAGGGGTGATCTGAATGCCTCTAACCGCTTCTACCTGCCGCTGCGCTACATTTTCCCTGACACGACCGAAAACAACACTGACTGGTTCAACCACGAGGATCCTCTGGAGAAGCGGCGGAGGGAGGCATATAAGCCATTTAATGGTGAGAGTTGGGTACCGAGGGCAACCTATCGAGCCCTGTGCGATCCCAGAAATCCCGGCTGCAACTTGGAGGAGCTGGATGACTTGAAGCTGATCAGACTCCAGCCCCGCAAGAACATCAACGAGTGGGTATTGCCCAGGGCCTCAACCTCTTGCCCCAGGAGCGACCTGCTTGGCAAGCATCCCAACAGCAACCAGATGGAGCTGATCCAGGTCGGCGACCAGTGCTATCGCGTGCCCTTCAAAGATTCGGTGTTTTACGATGGCCGCGAGGCGATGGCAGTGCGGGCCCTCAACATCGACCTGGCCCTTTTGACCAACAACGTCCCGGATCTTTTGCCCAGCAACGTCCCGGGGCAGGAAAAGGGCTTGATTAACGGAGATACTTGGCTGCCTGCCGGCGTGCAAGAAGGCCGCGAGGGGGGTATTTTCTACGCCTTCCGGGAAGATGCGGTGCGAGAGGATGCCATTGCCCGCCCGCCTTTGACCAACTTCGCCGCCTATCAAACTGCCTGGCAAGCGGCAAACGCCCGCGGCACCCTTCCCTTCATCATGAATGCCGGTCAGCCTGGTCGCGACCAACCGGTCGGCGATCCGCCTGTTTCCGATCAAGGCCTCAGTCCCAAACCGGTGGACTACTACCCCGATCCGGATCGGCGGCCCTATGGCTTCCGGCTGCGCAATGGGGCAGTGCTGGCCCGCGGCGGGTTTAACCTCGATGAAGCCGTCTTTGGCCTCTCCTTTATTTCCGACAACCCCGTCTACATTCAAGGGGACTTTAACCTGCACCAGAGGAGGGAAGGCAAGGGGCTGGAAGAGGATCGGCTGGAAGAGTTCACCACTCGCCTCACTTTTGGATCAGACGGCCTTTACAGCAACTTCTACGGGCGACTCCGGAAGAATGAAGACCGGCGCTTTGCCCGGGCAGCGGAGGATCTCTGGCGGCCCACTGAGATCATAGGCGACTCGATCAATATCCTCTCCGCCGATTTCTGCGATGGCAGCATTGACGATGGCTTTGTCCAGGATGGCACCCTCAATGGCGGCGGCAGCAGCTTTGTGGCCAACCGCGACTACCAGGGCAACCCACAGCGGGCCTCGGCTCCTCGCCGCAACGACTACTACGGCTGCAGCGGGCCAAACCTTGGGGCCAACACCTCCTTCCTCAACCAGGCGCTGGTGATCCGGGGCAACAACTGGCCGGCTCCGGATCCGAATAACAATGGCGCCGGTGTCCTGCGCTTCGACAATACCGGCGGGGCCCAGAACCTGGGCGACAACACCAACCAGCCCGGCTGGCCGGACGTGTTTGCCCGCGACACCATCTTTGAGCACCGCAACAGTGAAACCGACCGGACAGTAGGTCGGGGCGTGCCTGAGGTGCGGCAGTTGCGGGCGCCAGACACGGGCTATGCCAACTTCGGCGTGCGCATCTCCGCCTTGGGCAACCCGGTGCTGGATACCTCCCGCTGGGTGATGGTGGCTCCCCTCCAACCTTGCCCAGTTCCCTCGAAAGACGGTAAGCCGATAGGTGGCGGCCTGCTGGCCGAGTACTACAACGGCTGGATCACCAACCCGCGGAACCAGTACGACCCCAATACGGGGTTTGCCAGCACTGGCGCTGTAGGCCCTTTGCTCTCGAATGCTCAAAATAAAAACCTGCCCTACCTGCGGGCGGTGCGCTGGCCGGATCCAGTGTTCCCGGCCCAGGGGGTGCCGGATGCCATCGGTCAATACAACAACGGCTACACCAGCAGTGCGCCCCGCTGCAATGTAAATAGCACCGACAGCAGGGAACACTGGGCCTGCGTGCGCGACGCTATCAGTAACGACAATGGCACCGTCAATCCAAGCAGCTTTGCCCGCAGCGGTTCTGGTTTCCCCTCGTGGGGTGGCTTCCAGTACCAGTTCGGCAGCAGCACGTCGCTGAATTCCAACTCTCCCTTCAAGCGAGGGCTGTACAGCAATTCCACTTGCAGCGGCGATTTGTATGACATTCTGCAGCCCCTTTGCCGCCTGTCGGTGCCAATTCTCGTGCCGCCGAATCGTTGGCAGGATCTTCTTCAGGAGCCTCGGCCACCTTTCATCCCACCTGATCCTAGTCCGGATCGCCGGGATCGCGGCGACTGGTTCTGGATGCCCAGTTGCGGAGAGCTAGACGGCAACAACAACTTGCCGAACGCGCCCATCGATGCGGATGACATCGGCTATTCCTATGTGCCTGTCGGCAGCCCTCGCATTGGATACGACCTCAATAGGCTGCTCCCCAACGGACAGGGAACTAGCGAGCTCCGATTCAACCCCAACCAGTTCAACTTCCTACGCTCCTGCTGGCGGCGCAGAAGCGGTGTATCTGGCAGTGGCAACAACAACGGCAACGATTTCTTCGTCGTCCGCTGGGTAGGGGAGCTCTATCCCCGCTGGCCGGGCCTGCAGAGCTACCACATCCTCGATGGTGATGATGGCGTGCGGTTGATCATCCGGCGCAACCTCAACTACAACCCTCCCAACCCCGCGGAGCCACCCATCTTCAAATACAGCGTTGAGAAAGGCACTGACCTTAGGCTAGGGACGGACGCGGCAGGTGCCGAAGCCTGGTCAGATGGCGGCGGCAAGCAGGTCACCCTGCGCCTGGAGCTGGACTGCGCGGATCCATCCCAGGACTCTCCCTACCTGGTAGAGATCCAGACCTATGAAAATACCGGCACTGCGCGATTGCGCTTTGCTACCCGCGATGGCAGCGATCAGGAAAACTATGACCTGCGCTACCTGAAGCCGCTGCCGCCGGAGAACAAACCTTGCCTGCCGAGCGGAACTCCACCGGATCTTGAGCGTCAGCGTCTCTGCTTCAACCCGACGCCGACGCCCACGTCGACGCCCACGTCGACGCCCACACCCACGCCGACGCGGACACCCACGCCAACACCCACGCCGACGCGGACACCCACGCCAACACCCACGCCGACGCG
>NZ_JANSIU010000011.1:0-63521 GCF_047462275.1 Synechococcus sp. H70.2 | reverse complement strand
CGCGGGGGGGGGGGGGGGCCACCGGGGGCACACCCCCGGCGGCCCCCGGCCTGCGGGGGGGGGTGCGGGGGGGGCCTGGTCGGGGGGGGGGGGGGGGCGGGGGGGGGGGGGGCGGGAATCGTTAGGCGCTGGCCAATGCGCAGCCAATGGGGGTTGGGCAGGTTGTTAGCCTGGATAATTGACCGCTGCGTCACCCCGTAGCGAGCAGCAATCCGCTCGATGGTGTCGCCGGCTCTCACGGTGTGGGTCAAAAGGGCCTGCCCTGCTGGCAGCCTCTGCTGGGCTCGGCGTGGCCGCTCAGTTTGTAAGCGAGCTTGTGCCTCTGCTTGGCGCTGGGCTTCCTCTTCCTGGCGGCGGCGCTCTTCCGCTTCGCGGGCTTTTTGAGCGGCAATTCTCTCCTTCTCCCGCCGGATTAGCTCGCCCACATCACCGGGGATGAGCAGCCGCTGGCCAATACGTAAATATTCAGGCCGCTCCAGAGGGGTGGCCTCAATAATTCGTTGCTGCGGAACTTGATAGCGCTTGGCAATACCTTCCAGGGTATCGCCTGCCTTGACGGTGTAGATTAACCCCGGCTGGCTAGGGATCAGCAGTTTCTGCCCTGGCTTTAGCTCAGTTCTAGCCTGCAGGCCGTTGGAAACGGCGATGGCAGCAGCATCGAGCTGATACCTCTGGGTTAGGTGCCAGAGGGTTTCTCCTGGCTGCACCTCATGCTCGAGAATGCCTCGGGGCCCTTCCCCTGTTGGGATTTGACCAGCCTCGAGGGCTTGCCGCAGTTGGGCTTTTTTGAGCTCGTAGTTCTGCTGCAGGGCGCCGGAGAGGGTATGCACTGAGGGTGGGATCAGCTCGGCTAGCTCTGCTCCCAAAGGGTAACGAGACAGCTGGCGTTGCTGCAGAGTAGCAGCCCCCGCCACACCCAACATGAGTAAAAGACCGGTGGCCCAGGCTGGATACCCTCGGTAAGCAACCCCCGGCGAGGGAGCTGCCCTCTCGGAGGAGCCCGGCTCCTCAGCGGAACTCGGCAGCGGCTCCTGCCAAACCTCTGCTCTGGGATCCGCCTTCAGCTTTAGGAGCCACACCAGGCTGGCTAAGCTGAGAGAGAGGGCCAAGCCAGCCCACCAACGTCTGGATAGGGCGGAGAACGTTTCAGGATCCCACTCCTTGCCTCCTTCCCCAGAGGGATCTGGAGCTGGCGGGATTCCTACCGAATCCTCAGCCGGAGAGAAAGTCCTAGGGGTATCTAGCTCCTCCCTCTGAGAATCTGAGAAGGTTAATTTTGGAGGCATCCTCACACCACTAGGTAGAGTGCAAGAGAAGAAGTAACCTCTTGGCCCCGCGCCTCGCTTGAAAGCAGCAAGGCTCAAGCCAATGTAACGAATCAGTTTGCACTCTGGTTAGGTTACCGTAGTTGGTAAATCTAGACAAGTCTTCGCAGGTAATTCCAGCTACGATGGTTGCACTACGATGATTTCAGCCTTCTACCTCTTGCAATTTTGCCTAGCCTTATCCCGGGGAGGACGGCGCCTTGGAAAGTAGAGTCCACTTTGCTGTACTTAAAGTTACAACTACAAGCTAGGGCTTTCCATGACTTTAGTTGTCTATAACACTTTGACTCGCCGCAAAGAAGTCTTCCAGCCCCTTGCTGCTAGTGAGGTGGCGGAGGGGGAAAAGCCACTGGTGCGGATGTACGTCTGCGGTGTTACAGTTTACGACCTCTGCCACCTGGGTCACGCGCGCGCCTATGTGGTGTGGGACATGGTGCGCCGTTACCTAGAGTGGCGGGGCTACTGGGTCAAGTATGTGCAGAACTTTACCGATGTGGACGACAAGATCCTCAAGCGGGCACTGGAGCGGGGCGAATCGATGCAGGCGGTGGCGGAACGCTTCATCGCCGAGTACTTCCAGGACATGGATCGCCTCAACGTCAAGCGGGCCGATCTCTACCCCCGGGCAACCCAATCCCTGCCGGCAATGTTCGAGCTAATCCAGGCGCTAGAGCTCAAGGGCTTTGCCTATCGGGTACGGGATCCGCAGGGGAAAATCCCAGGCTATAGCGTCTACTACACTGTCCGTAAATTCCCAGACTACGGTCAACTCTCCGGTTGCAAGCTGGAGGAGCTGGAGGCAGGGGCCAGTGGCCGGGTAGGGGAGGAAGGGGCTGGCAAACGAGATCCCTGGGATTTTGCTCTTTGGAAAGCGGTTCCCCCTTCCGAGCCGGGGTTTGAGTCTCCCTGGGGCTGGGGACGTCCGGGCTGGCACATCGAATGTTCGGCCATGGTGCGGGAAAACTTGGGGGATCACATCGACATTCACGCCGGCGGGGCCGATCTCATTTTTCCCCACCACGAGAATGAGCTCGCCCAATCCGAGCCGATTACCGGCAAGCCGCTGGCCAAGTACTGGCTGCACAACGGCTTTGTCAACGTCAACGGCCAGAAGATGTCCAAATCTTTGGGCAACTTCACCACCCTGCGCCAGGCGCTTGCCGTCTATCACCCTATGGCCCTGCGGCTGTTCTTGTTGCAGACCCACTACCGCAGCCCGATTGACCTCACCGAGGCTGGAATGCAGGCGGCTAGCCGCGGCTGGGAAACCCTCGAGAAAGGGATCCACTGCGCCGAGCAGTTTTGCCAAGGGGAGACAGCCTCCCCTGATCCCAAGGCGATGCAAGCCTTCCAAGCGGCTATGGACGATGACTTTGGCACCCCTGGGGCCCTGGCTGTTGCTTTTGAACTGGCCAAGGAACTGATCCGTGAGCACAACCTGTTGACCCACCAGGGCTACACCCAGCTGGAGCCGCAGGTACTCGGGCAAAAGGGTGCTGCCCTGTTGGAGATCTTAGCTACGCTGGGCTTTTGCTGGTTGCAGCCGGCTGTAGCTGCTCCAGGCCAGGCAAGCGCCCTCCAGAAAGAGGGGCTGCCTCTGCCGCAGGAGCAGATCGAAGAGTTGGTGGCGCAGCGCACGGCTGCCCGCAGGGCGAAAAACTTTGCCGAGGCGGATCGGATTCGAGAGCAGCTAAAGGCCCTGGGGATTACCCTCATCGATCAAAAAGATGGCACCACCCGTTGGCTGCGGGAGTAGGAAGCCTGAGGTGAGCCGCCTACCCCGAAAGGCTAGCAATGGCCTTGTGGTAGAACTGGCGCATCTCAGCAAACCACTCCACCCGCGAGGGATCCCAGGTGTAGAACATGTGGCCGCCGCGGTAGTGGCGCAAGAGGAGGTTGGCCCTAAGGCGAGGATCCAGCTTCATCAAGTCCACCAGGTGGTTAGAGGCAAAGTAGGGCGTAACCAAATCGTAGAAGCCGTGGTGAATGCTCACCCGCAAGTGGGGATTGAGAGCCATGCTGCTGCGCAGCTCGTCCATAGCGCCAATGAACCCCTGCTTGAGCTCCCCTTTGGGGGTAAAGCGCCAGGACTTGAACACCTCTAGGTTGAGGAGGTGGTAGGTCAAGTCTGTGTCCACCTGGAGGGTCTCCCGCAGGTGGCTGTTGATGGCGGCAGTAAACAGGCGATCCACCCCATCCAAGGTGGGATCGGATCCTGCAAAGGTAGGCCGATCCGGAAAGGGATCCACGGTGGTTACCGAGGCATCGTAGAGCCCCAACACCAACCGCTGGGAGCGCAACAGCTCGCGGGCAAAGCTGGCCGGGTCGATCCGCCCGCCCTTGTGGGCCACATACTCAGGTGAGAGTCCGATCCCTGCCGCCATCTCTGCATAGATGGCTTGCCGCTCTGCCTCTGGCATTGCCTCCCCCATGGCCAGAAGCGGCAACAGGCGTTGCCGGGCAAAGCTTTCTGCTTTGGGCAGCAGGAGCTGCAAATCCTCCCCCCAACCACACCGCCCATGATGGGCTGCTGTGGCTACATAGGAAGGGAAAAGCATTGCCCAGCTGCTGAGGTTGTAATCGTTGGTCTCCAACAACCCAAACTCAAGCGCTGGCGAAATGAGAATGGCCCCTGACAGGCCGACCCCAAACCTGGACTGCAGCTCCTTGGCCAGCCGTGCCACCCGAAACCCACCGTAGCTCTCACCAGCAATAAAAATTGGAGAGAGCCAGCGTTTGTAGCGGGAGAGGAAGCCCTGGATAAACTCGCCTAAGGACTGCAGATCCCGCTCCACATCCCAGAAGGGCGCTTCCTTGGGAGGCTCCTCCTCCTTGTCTAGCGGCTGAGTGGGCTTGGGGGCAGAGGTTGCCACAGCTCCCTGAGACTCTTTGGAAGATGGGGAGTCCTCCGAGATGGCGCGGCTAAAGCCTGTCCCTACTGGGTCGACAAAGACCAGGTCGGTAAAGGGCAGCCAACTTTCGGCGTTATCCACAAGGTGTACCGGCGAGGGGGGCAGACTGCCGTTGGGCCCAAAGCGAATGCGTTTCGGCCCCAGCGCACCCATGTGCAGATAGGCAGAGGCTGCCCCTGGCCCTCCGTTGAAAACAAAAGTAAGAGGGCGGTGCTGGGGCTCAGCGTCCTGGCGCAAATAGGCGACGTGGAAGATCTCCGCTACTGGCTTTTCTCGGCGGAAGAGCCTTTGCCAACCAGCCAAGGCCTTGTAGGGGAAGGGCTCTCCTCCAGCGGTAAAGGTGTGCTCAGTGGTGTGCAGGGCAGGGGTGGACTTGGGTTCTACCGCCATAGGTGTCAGGGATCCGCAATCTAACCGATCCCCAGTCAATCACAAGTTGCCGGCCATCCATCCCTTCCAACCTGCTTCTTTGGCGTTAGTGGCTAGAGCAGCCGGCTTCCCCCTTGATCCACCAGGGGGACCACAAGCTGCGGGCAGGTCAGTGGAGAAGCCACCAACGGTTTTCGGCGGAGCTCCTACAAAGCCAGTGGAGCTTCCAAGGTCAAATAAAAGGACTGGCCAGGGCGTAGCACCACCACCTGGGGAGCCGTGACATTGCCCACCACCCCTCCCGCCACCGCGCCCCCCAGAACGTTACCTAGCGAGAGGTTGCCCGTGAGTGCCCCTAGCACCACACCCGCTGCTGCCCCAATAGCCGCATCTTGGGCAATGGCCTCAGCCGTGGAGTGGCGGGGATCCTTCTCGTCGGGAAGGACGCTGGAAGAAGCCCGCAGGCTGTAGGTGCGACCGCCAAGGACAATGGAAGTGGCCACAAAGCGGGATCCGCCCGCTGCTGGCTCCATTTGCCCGAAAACGCGACTGCCGGCTGGGATCACCAAGCGCCCCTGGCTGTCGAAAATGTTCTGCGTAACGGCCACCTCTAGGGGATAGAGGGTGTCCGGGTAAAAGTACTGCGGCCCTTCGCTGCTGAGGCTGCCGACGGGGATAAGGGTCCCCTGGTCAAGACGGTAGGCACCCAATTCAAAAAGGGTCTGGGCCTCCACTGGCAGAGAGGCTAGGCCAGGGATCCCGGTTAAACCAATCGTGACTGCTACTAGAATGGCTCTCATTGCAAAATCTCTGCTTCGGCCAACGTTATCCAGCCAAAGTTCTGGCTCTTTTTTTGTCTTCAACTTTAAGCGGTTCTCGTTGCCTAGCGCTTGCCTTCACAAACGGGGCTTCTGCAGCAGCCAGAGTTCTGTTGCTACTGGATGTGGCTATGAGCCTCGCCCTGGACTCGTAGACACCCCCCGCGAAGATAGGGTAGGCTGCCCTACAGCCCCGCCGTGGGACCTCCCTGGCCCCTTCGTGGAGGGACTAGCAGGAGTGCAGGAGGAGGTCACTCAACGTTTTCGTTGCTTACAAACCCTGACTCCTCTGCAGAGCCAGGGGATTGCAGCGCGTGCTTGAGAGCATGCCATGCCAGGTTGGCACACTTGATGCGCACTGGGAACTGGGCGACCCCCTTCATGGCATTCAGGAAGCGGTACTCTCGGGGAAATTCTTCGCCGCCGCGCATCATGGCCTGAAAGCGCTCCACCAACTGCAGCGCTTCGGGAATAGTACGCCCCCGCACAGCATCAGCCATTAAATCGGCAGAAGCCATAGCAATAGCGCAACCTTCCCCCTCGAATTTGACATCGACAATCTGCTCCTGGTTGGGATCCAGCTGCAAAGTGAGATCAACTGTGTCGCCACAGGAGGGGTTATGGCCGCGTTGGTGGCGGTGAACCGGATTTACCCTGCCAAAGTTGCGAGGCTTTCTGTAGCGCTCGAGAATCACTTGTTGGTAGAGTCCGCGCAGGTTGTCAAGAGGCATTGTTGTTCCCAGCTAATCAACACCTGAGGAGTTGCGTTCGGGCAACATCCTCCCTTTCCAGGAGCCTGGGGAAGCAGCCCCCTCGGATGGTTTGGCGAGATCTAAGTTAATCTTAACTTTGTTCTCAGCTGAGACTAGGCCTGCAGAGGGTGCAAGCTATCTAAGCAGGAGCTCTGGCCAGGCTACTTGGGGAACAATGGTGCGCCGCCCGGCCAACGCAAGCGCATCAAAACGCATCAAAGGGATCCCAACCAGCGCCGCCAGCTCCACCAGGGAGCCCCTCTTCTGCGGGCCCGGAACAGCTCGGCCACTTCTTCGCCGCTGGGCCGAGCTCTAAAGGTCTGGAGGACGCTGTAGCAGCCGTCTTCCTCCTCCTGCCACACACTCCAGGGATCCGGATAGGCGCGAAACAGAGCCCCTCCCACCAGTGAGCGCAGATAGTAGCTGGTCTCAAAGGTACTCAGGAAGCGCTGCCGCAGCCGCCGGCCCGCCAACCCCACTCCCACCGTGGCGGCGTCTTGAAGCTGGGGGTTGAGGAGCACCACAGGCTTGGGATCCCGGCCTTTGGCCGGATCCCCGCCGCTGACCGCCTGGCAGACCCGCTCCACCTGGTCCAAGTTGTAGACTGCTGGCATGACGAAAAGGAGGCTCTGTTCTGGTGTAGGTTGGGTGCGGGCAGTCAGGCTCTGCAGTTGCACTCCTTCGGGAAGGGATCCCCACTCCCGCTGGGCTAGGGCTGCTCCGCCGGCATCGCTAAACAACACCAAAGCCGGTGGCTGGAGCAGCTGCAAGAACGGCCGGGCCAAGACCTCTGGTTTAATCTCAGGAGCAAGAAGCTCAATGAGCAAACGGCGATACCCCGCCTGTATGGCCAGCTGCGTGGCCTGAATGGCCTGCTCACAGGCCTGGGCCAGGTCGACAGGCAAGTGGGGAAATTGGGTTAGTTGTAGGTGCTCGGCCACAGTTCAATCCCACTAGAAGACACTTAGCCGGACGACTCTTCCCAAGCCCTGTGGGTGAGCAACTCCTCCAGCACCCGTACCCCCCGCAGTTGGTTGGAAAGGGGCAGGTGACCCTTGGGAGCAGAGAGATCCCAGGTAAACTCCTCAGGATAGCGGGTCCAGTGGTAGCCTTGCTTCCAGCCAATGAGCGACCAAAAGCGCTCCCAATTGCGATTTACCCCCAGCCACAGCTGCCGCTGCACCGAGTAGCCGAAGCGATCCCCAGAAGCCGCCCGCCACAGGGCATCGATGGTGCGCAAATCCTCCACTGGGATCCGGCTTACCTCAGAAAAGTACAACCAGCCCCGCCGCAGTGCCCCCTCTCCTGCTGCTTGACACAGCAATTGTAGACTTAGGCGATCCGCCTCCCGCCAGGCTCCTGCCAACAACAGCTCCTGCAAAGGCCGGTAGTCGATGTTCAGGGCCGAAATCAGAGGCACAGCTACCATTGCCCAGTTGCCGAAGGTCTTCCTCGATATCTTAGTCCCCTCAGCTTTCGGGCGGGTACTGGGGCGGATCCCCAAAGATGAGGCGATAGCCGATGTAGGCCACCCCCACCAGCCCCGCTAGAATCCACAAGAAGGTCGAGAAGGGCAGATAGGAAAAAAAGATCACATAGACCCGGCGGCTAAGCCAAGAGAGAATGAGATAGGCCGCTGCCACGAGGCCGATCCCTTGCAGAGTGCGGAAAGCCGGCACCCGCGAGAGCGGCATGCGCTGGCGGGCCACCCAGATGGAGGCGAGAAAATAGTAGGGAGGCACCAGCAACAGGAACATATCCGCCTGCTTGACCACTGCCTGCCAGCCAGCTGTGTTGGTGGCGTAGGCCAGGTAGCCAGCCCAGAGGACGAGGCTTACCGCTGCTAGGCCAAGGTTTAAGCTAAGCAAAAAAGGCTCTTCCCACTGCCCCGGGATCCAGTGGCAGAGAACCCAAACCAACCAGGGGGCGGCAAAGAGCAAGATGGCAATCGTTGGGCCGTTGGTGTTGAGCTGCGTGAAAAACGTTTCCAGCGTCATACAAAAAATGTCAATTTCTCTCGCTAGTAGTGTAGTTCCAATCCTTGCCCAAAATCTGTCAACAAGGTGGTAGGCATCAAGTCTTTCCGACAACCGGAAGAGTCCTTCTCCCAAGCCAACACCCCTCCCCCACGAAGGAGAGGGGCAACTGGCTGGACAACGGCTCAAACTACAGACCTTGCAGCACTGTGTCCTGGCGCACCGAGAGGTTCTGGATGCGGGTATCCTGGGCAGCCGGTGTGTCGGCTTGGGTAAACACCCCGATCTGCCGCAGGTAGCGAGCTAGAGCATCCTGTTCGCTGCCGGGAGTATCGAAGGTGAGGCCGGAACTGGGGGCCAAGTTCACCCGGTTGGGGTTAGACAGGCGCGGGAAGGGGTAGTCATCCCCACCGTTGGCCAAGAAGTCCAGGGTCACCAGGCGGAAGGTACGGCGGGGATCCCCTTGCAGCTGGCCGTTGCGCACCACTACATCAGGGCCCCTGGGGGTATCCACCCGCAAAGAAACTACGCGGGATCCCGGTGGCCGCGAGGGATCAAAGCTGAAGGCAAAGCCGCCAATCTGCGGGAAGCGGCCTGGTGTAGCCCCTGGCTGGGTTTGGGCCACTCCATGTTCTATCAATTGCTTCAGCTCCTCAGCGGTGACGGTTACCAGCGACAGGCCGTTGTTAAAGGCCAGAGCGGTTTCGATATCCAGTTGCGAAATTTGGCCTGCCTGCTTGCCGGCATCGGGGTTGGCCAGCGGAGGGATCCGCCGCACCGGCTCGCCGCCGCCGCCACCGGTGGTAGCTCCGATGGGAGCGCGAATGCCGCCGCCGTTTTTTAGAGAGATGACCGTGGTGGGGTCAACCGTTCTGGCGTAGGCCAAGTTGGCATCAGCCGTGAGGTTGCCCAGGTTGGTTTCCTCGGTGCGTACCTCGGCCCGCAGGCCGTTGAGGAACTGCGTTGTGGAGCCAAAGATGCGTCCATCCTTGGTGCGGATGATGTTGCCGATCTCGTTGGCCACCCGCACCACCTCAGGGTTGGGAGTGCCGCCTACGGCTGCTACCCCTTGCTCGTCGGTGGCATAGGCGCCGCTTACCGGATCAATGCGGGCAATCACCCCGTTGGCGTCGAAGCCAACCACCAAGCGGCCCACGTAGCGGTAGTTGGCGCCGGTGTTGACCACCGCCACCGGCTGGCCACTGGCGGAGGAGCGCAGAATGGGGTAGTCGCCCGTGCGCACATCCCCAGGGCGCAGGCGGTCGGTGGGCTTGGCAATCACCCGATGGGAGCCCCCTGCAATGATGACGTCCACATCCCGCAACTGGCTGGCCAGGGCCACCTCGTTTTGGAGCTGCTGCAGGTGGGCCAGGAGGATGATCTTGTTAATGCCCTGGGCAGTAAGCTGGTTAACGAAATTTTGAATCAAGGCGGCGCTGACCTGGTCACTGTCATCTACTCTGCCTTCCACCCTTACTTCAGGGCCAGGACTGGAAATGGCAGCTAGGCGCGTGGTGGTGGCTCCCACTAGGCCAATTCGCTGTCCCCCTACAGTAATCACAGCGGTTTTGGCAATCTTGCCCGGAATGGAACTGGCCTCTTGCCCATCGGGAGCTAGATCAGTGCTGCTTAATTCGCCGGTGCCGCTAAAGCTGAGGTTGGCGCTTAGGTAGGGAAAGCGGGCGCCCGCATAGCCGCGGCTAGGGTCAGGCCGCAGGAGGTCGCGGAGTTGCCGGGTACCCTGGTCAAACTCGTGGTTGCCAAGAGCAGAGGCCTGAAAGCCAATGGCATTGAGGATCTCGATATCAGCCTTGCCAGGCGTGCGGTCGTAGCGAGCCCGCAGCGAGGGATCGGCGCTGGCGTTGTAGAAGGGGCTGGGAATGTAGTTGTCGCCACTAGAGAGGATCACGGTGTTGGGAAATTGGGGCCGCAGCGCATTCACCACCGCCGAGAAGCGGGGTGCATCCTGAACGGCAGCGATGGAAGCTTCTAAGTCGCTGGCGTGCAAAATCTGCAGCGTGAAGACAGGCGGCTGGGGGGAGAGGGTGACGTTGGGATCCGAGGCAATAAACCCCGCTCCTCCCCCGGCTGGAGGAACTGAGCTGCCGTCGGTGGTACCGCAGGCGTTAGCCAGACCCAGCGCCAAGCAGCACAGCCCAGCCCCAAGGGACTTGGCCAGAGGGTTCAGCCAAGCCGGGAACCCTCCCTTGGCAGGGGCAGACCCTCGCGTGCAACAAGCTGGTTTCATGACCATCCCTACACTCCGTCCACAAGACGCCCTCGCGTTCACGTTACCAGGGCTGGGCGGGAGGTTTTGCTATGGTTTGTTTAAGGTTAGGTCAAGCCCAGGTTAAGCTTGGCTGGGATCCCAGCCAAACTGGTGCAGGTCCACCCGGCCCTCGGCGTCGAAGGGGATCCCTTCGGCTTGGAGCAAGACTTTTTGCAGGTCGTCGTAGCCAAGGCGAAAGGGGGAGTAGGAGATGCGCCCTTGGGCGTTGATCACCCGGTGCCAGGGGATGTCGGTCTTTTGGCCTTGCAGGCGAAACAGGGCATAGCCCACCTGGCGAGCATACCCCGGATAGCCGGCCAGCCGCGCCACCTGCCCATAGGTGGCCACTCGCCCCGGCGGGATCCGCCGCACAACTTCATAGAAGCGCTGGTAGAGGCTGATGGATTGGGCCTCGGTGGGGCAAGCCGGTGTCATAGGGATCCCTACCCAAACTCAGGAGACAATGGAGTTGGCTGATAACAAGCGCAGCTCTTCCTATGAGTTATCTCATTGCCGTCCTGCCGGATCGCATGGCTGCCGAAGCGGCCTACAGCGCCCTGGAACAAGCGGGCTTTCCCGTGGAGCGGCTGCACCTCCTGGGGCGAGGCTACAAAACGGCAGATGAGTTTGGGCTCATCGATCCGGCCCAAGCAGCCCGCCGGCAGATGCAGCGCCTAGCCATTTGGCTGGTGCCCTTTGGCTTCTTGGCGGGAGTGGGGTTCAGCCTCCTCAGCGGCCTGGATACCTTTGCTTGGGCGGGATCCCTGGGCAACCACCTCATTGGCGGCCTATTGGGTGCCCTGGGCGGGGCCATGGGCAGCTTTTTTGTGGGGGGAGGAGTGGGTCTAACCAGTGGCTCTGGCGATGCCCTGGCCTACCGCAACCGCCTCAATGCAGGCAAGTACGTGCTCATTGTGGAGGAAGCAAGCGAAACCCGCCTTCGCGAGGCGACGCGGATTTTGCGCCAATTTGAGCCGGAGAATCTACAAGGGTACAGCGAGCACCTTTGAACTTGACCTAGCTGCCGGTACAGCAAGCTTAGACCCTTTGCGTACGTGCAATTAATTGTGAGGTAGCAAAAAGCATGTTTTGGCAGTGGCGGCGACCTTTGGCCTTGCCTGCTCCAGTGGGCCGCAACTGGGCCGTTGGCCTGGGAGCAGGGATCGCCTGGCTGGCCTCTGGGCCGGCTCTTGCTCACCACGTTTTGGGCGGGAGATTGCCGGCCACAGGATGGGAAGGATTTCTCTCGGGGCTGGCTCACCCTGTTATTGGCTTAGATCACCTGGCCTTTGTGGTGGCCATGGGTCTCATTGCAGCGGGGCAGCCCTGGCGCTACGGGATCCCTTTGGGCTGTGTGCTGGCCAGTCTACTGGGCACCGGGATCCACCTGGCCGGCTGGGATCCCTTGGGGCTGACGGAGTTGGCGATTGCCTGCTCCATAGTTCTCTTTGGCCTACTGCTGGTTCAATCGCGGCAGCTCCCCAGTTGGCTCTTGCTGCTGTGGGGGTCCCTGGCTGGGCTATTCCATGGCTATGCCTATGCCGAAGCCATCCTCGGCGCCGAACCCATGCCCTGGCTGGGCTACTTACTGGGGTTGAGCACCGTGCAATATGGGGTAGCGCTCCTTGCCCTCTGGGCAGCTGAAACCTGGGCAGAGAGGATCCCTGGCTTCATCCGCAGCGCCGGCTGGATGATTGCGATAGTGGGGTCTATATTCCTGACGTTGGCGGTGGTGAGCTCCTAGACACCGTTGCACTGGGGATCCCCAATCCGGTACAAGGATAACGGTGAAGATCAACTCAAACAAGGGGAGATCCCATGGAGCGCACTTTTATCGCCATCAAGCCAGACGGCGTGCAGCGGGGTCTGGTGGGCACCATTATCCAGCGCCTGGAAAGCCGGGGCTACCAATTGGTGGGCCTAAAGCTGGTGCAGGTAAGCCGAGAGCTGGCAGAAGCCCACTACGCTGAACACAAGGAACGCCCTTTCTTCCCCGGCCTGGTAAAGTTTATTACCTCAGGGCCAGTGGTGGCCATGGTCTGGCAGGGCAAAGGAGTGATTGCTGCCGCTCGCAAGCTAATTGGCAAAACCAACCCCCTGGAAGCCGAGCCGGGCACCATCCGCGGCGATTTTGGCATTGATATTGGCCGCAACCTTGTCCACGGTTCTGACGGGCCGGAAACTGCCCAGCGGGAGATTGCCCTTTGGTTTCAAGAATCCGAGCTGGTGAACTGGACGCCTGCCACCCAAAGCTGGATTTACGAAGAGCTGTAGAGCTGCAAAGGGCACTCAAGACTCAAGCATCTGGGCTGGCACTACAATAAGGGTATTGCCCTCGCGCTCGATCACGTAAAGCTCTTGACCAGGTTGGATGGCTAAGTTAGGGATACTGCACTTGGCATTCCAGATGGAGCCGAGATAGGAGACCCGACCCCGCTCACCCGGCGGAATGGCCGTAACTGCCCGCGCTTCTCGCGATTCCTTCAGGAGATCTTCCAACTGCGTTGAAGGAGAGGGCAGCAGACGCCGGCTGAGAATGATTAGCCCAAGGGAGAGCCCAATCCAAGCCAAGAACTGGGCCCAAACTGGCCAACCCCAATGGGCCAAAAGAGCAGCGCCTAGAGCAGCCAAACCCACTGGGCCAGCTACCAGCCCCGGCAAAAACAGCTCGGAGGCAATGAGAACCAACCCAAGAACAATCCAGGGCCAAACCATAGGACCTAGGGATCCCACCACGTTTAGTATGGCTCACAGCCTCCGGATTCTGGGCAGGGATCCCTTTTTCTCCTGGCTAGACTGCCAGCTAGCCACCCAGGGGGTAGGGCTTCAAAAACTGCAAGGGATCCCTCTCCTCCTAAGGGGAATTCTTGGGTAAGTTCCTGGACTCGGCAAGCCGCATCAGGGTTTCCCAGTCTGTGTTCATGATGAAGGCCACCGCCTGAAGGGCTGCTTCTCGGTGGGGGCAGGCCTCGCCTAAAACGCAGCCATCTCGGCAAAGAGTGGCGCAGTCGTGCTCAGGGCTCTTGAGATTTGGGCCAGCCATACCGTCGTTCTCTCCTGGGGTTTTACATTTTCTTTAGGATACCCGACCTGAAGAGAATCTTGCGCCTGCTAGGGATCGGAATGGGCGCAGATAGCCTGGATGAGGTGAGAAGACCGGTTAAGCCCAGAGGAGCAGTGGTCTTATGGAGTTTTCCCAACTGCAAGTGCTGGTGGAGCGGGCTCTGGAAGATAAGAAGCTAACCCGCAGCGAGGTGGATCAAATCATCGCCGCCATCCGGGCCGATGGCAAAATCTCCCCGGAAGAGATGAACTTGCTGGAGTCCATTCGCGAGAAGGTGCTGCGCCGAGAAATTCAGGTGGTGGAAGAGTAAGGGGCGGGGATCTCTTTTTGCAGGTAGAGGGTAACCTCGCTGCGGTTGTGGAACAGGTGGCGGGCTCTCACCACGGAAAAAGCCTTGCCCAAAATGTCCAGCGTTTGCTGCAGCACCCGCAGGCGGGAGCGGCGGGGGAGTTTTAGGGTCATCACGGCTGCCCCCTGCGGCTCCAGATAAGGGGCAAAAGCCACCATCAAATGGGCAGAGGCGCGGCCATCCATGCGCATGTCGTTGAGAATGAGGTGAAACCGCCCCGCGCAGCGAGCCAGATAGGCTTGGGCGCTGAGGCGGTGGTGACAAATGCCGGCATCGGAGCGGAGACGCTTGTCCAGCTCTGCCGGATCCACGGCCGTCACCTGCTGGCCATGCAGGCGCAAAATGCGCGACCAGCCCCCCGGCGCTGCCCCCAGATCTAGGGCCTGCCCTCCTGGGTGCAAAGGGATGCGAAACACCTGGATGGCTTCTAGCAACTTGAACTCAGAGCGGCTAATCTGACAGGGATCGCGGCGGAAGCGGTGAATGCCGCCGGCCCACGTGGAGAGGTTTTGCGCTGCCCGCGACAGGCCCAGCCAAGCTCGGATCCCTGTCGGGTTGGCCAGGATCACCACCGAGATCACCTGTTGGGGATCCCTGACCTGCAGCGGCGCCCCCACTGCTGCCGCCACCTGGGCTGCTAGGGCGGCGTTGACCTGAAAGGGCTTGACGTTGAGCTTGCCAAATAGGCGCGTCTGCACAGAAAAGCTGAGGGCAGGGTCGATGGCCGCCAACAGCTCTTCGTCTAGACAGAGTTGCGCTAGGGATCCCTCGTCCAGCCGAAACTCCCGCTGGATGGGGCAGATGTGGCGCAAAAAAATAGGGGGGTTGGCCTGCCAGGCCTGGGCAAGGTCGGCAAAGGAACGCTGACTGCACACCCACACAAGGCCAGGTGCCTCCGGCAAGGGCTGAAGGACGGCCTCGGGATCCGCCGCCGCAATTTCCCGCCTTGCCAGATCCAGAAAGTTGGGGTCGGCGCTGCCCAGCCACAGGTGAGTAGCAGGGGGAAGAAACCTGCTCACTTGACCCGCTGCCATCGCAGATAGGGCAAAGAAGCAGCCACCTCTTGAATCCGATCCCGGGCGGCCAGCAACTGTCCGGTGGCATCCCACGTCCCCTGCACCAGCATCTGCCAGGCCCCCTGCGGGATTTCAACAGCAGCGGCCTTGTCCTCCCAACGCACCTGTTTGTTGAGCAGATCCAGCGTTAACTGGAGCTGCGGGTTTCTGACCACTGCCTCCTGGAGAGTGTGGATTACGCTCGCAGGTGCTGTTACACAGGGGATCCCCAAACTTAGACAGTTGCCGAAAAAGATCTCGGCAAAGCTTTCGCCAATGAGGGCGCGGATCCCCCACTTGGCCAGGGCCTGGGGGGCATGTTCCCGGCTGGAGCCACAGCCAAAGTTAGCGTTGACCAGCAAGATCTCTGCCCCCTGGTACTGAGGCAGGTCAAAGGGGTGCTGGCCGGCAGCTTGGGCGCGGTCGTCGGCAAACACGTGTTGGCCCAAGCCCTCAAAGGTAACGCATCTTAGGAAGCGGGCTGGGATAATCCGGTCCGTGTCAATGTCATTGCCTACCAGTGGGATCCCTCGACCTGTAATACTTAAAACTTCGCTTGCCATGCAAACCCCTGGCGAAACTTCACCCTCCGTCCAGAGATGGGCTAAAAGCGGCGGTAAACTTGGTTCTCCAAGTTGCGCACCTGTCGCTCCAGGCGATCCAGCCGCCCGCGCAGCTCATCCATTTCCGACTGGCGAGGCACGCCCAAATCCTGCAAAACGTTGCGCACCTGCCGCTGCACGTAGGATTCCAAGTTGCTCTGTTCAGTTTTTACCTGGTTGAGCAGGCTGTTGAGGAGATTGGATGCCTCTTCTGAGCTAAGCTGCCCTTTTTGCACCAGCTCATCGGCAGCTTTCTTTAACTGCTCTGCCAACAAAGTCGTGGTGCCAACACCCATCAGTAAGAGCTGACGTAGGATACTATTGTTTTCCAATGCTGCCCTCCAGAGACCACTTGACCAACAGGACTGTCCCCCATGACCTTTCTAGCCCCCTCTCTTAGGGCGGCCTCTGCCATCATAACAAATGAGCTCCACCCCCTCGAAGAGGGGTCAGTTTCAACCCCTATGGGGTGCCGGCCCAGGGGTTTCTGCCACTGGCAGCGCGGAGCGCCTGCCCTCGGGGATAGGGAAAACGCCAAAGTGCTAGCAACAGAGTTGGGCATTCCCCAAAAGATGCGGGAAGATTAGGAGTTAGGAAAGCCGGGATCCCAAGTCTTCTTGTTTGCCGAGGAACCCCCATGCACGATCTGGAGAGTTTGCCAGAACCGGTAGCTGATGCCCTGATCAAAAGTCTGCTTACAGATCTGGAACGGCTCATTAACCAGCATGGTTTGTCGGAGGTTTTGGTGGGGTTGGCCATGTATTGCAATGTGCAGTTCAAGGCCAAGCTCAACAAGCCCAACCGCACTGAGAGGGATGAGGAGTTGGGGTTTTATTTCCGCGACGCTGCCAAGGCTCTAGAGGTAGCAGCCAGCCTCACCTACCGCACCATTGACCGCTCCCGGCCCAGCCAGCCCAACGCTTAGCCACCCCCACCTCCAGCCCCTCTCCCTGAGGGAGAGGGGAGGTGGCCAGTGCTCTGGGGTTTGGGGTGGCAAGGGATCCCCCTGGGTTCTTATGCTGGTGGGCAACAGTTGCAGTGAGGCCGAGCGTGAGAGTTGTCTGGGAACGCAGCATTTACGCGGGCAATGGCCGCGTGCCCTGCATTATCTGCGGCGGATGGGCCACCCCGATCCAGAAAAAGGGGCAGCAGGTGCTGCTGGCGGTGGTCTACAACGACCGCGGCCAAATCTATGGCGAGATCTGCCGCAGTTGCCTTAGCCTGGGGGCTAAGGGCATCAAAGAGTATCTACGGGAGCGGATTGC
Source organism: Synechococcus sp. H70.2 (assembly GCF_047462275.1). Classification (NCBI taxonomy): domain Bacteria; kingdom Bacillati; phylum Cyanobacteriota; class Cyanophyceae; order Synechococcales; family Synechococcaceae; genus Synechococcus; species Synechococcus sp. H70.2. Next base: position 46,765 of record NZ_JANSIU010000011.1, on the reverse strand, counting down.
CCGCCTGCGTAGACAACTGCAAGATCTGGAGGAGCTGGAGCGGGGAGAGGTGGAGTTGCCCACCTTGGAGGAGGAGCTGAGCGCTTACCTAGATTGAGGACTGCCCTTCCCGCCGCTCAATCGGGATCTTGAGCCAACGGCTCAGCTCCGAGGCCAGCCATTCCAGCTCTGGCTCCTGCAGACCCGTTAGCTCGTACTTGCGGATGCCCGCCCAGATGTTCAACCGTGGGCTCACCTCCCCGCGATCCCCATCGGAATCCCGTTTGGTATGGCGCGGGATCAACTCCAGCCGGTCAATATCCCGTCGTAAACTAGGGGGAACTGGATGAAAACGTAGGCCAAACAGCTCGTGGGCTAAGCTGATCCGTTCTTTGTCAATATGCAGGTAGGCCTTGCCGAATAACCCGTAGAGGATCCCGCGCATCACTGCCAACCCCACCATCCAGAAGGGCAGCGTGAACAGGCCAACCATCAGATTGCCCGGAAAAGGAGCATACCAAACCGACATGATCGTGAAAAAGGCCATGAAGGAGTTCCAAGTAATGGCGAAAGGCAACGAAGCCAAGGCACCGGATCGTTGGGCCGGGATCACTACCAGAAAGATCTGCTCGGACTTGTACAGTTGAATCCGGCTGCCTGCCGGCTTTCGGCGGGGAACCGCGGCTGCTGTTGAAGGAACCGGCAGGGGGTGGCGATCCAACTGCTCCAGTGCCGCCAGGGCCTGCCGGGCGGAAGTGGGGCGATCCGCCACTAAGGGCTCTGTCAGCCAGCGCAGCCAGTCGCGAAAGGCCGGGCTCAGTTGCACCGCTTGCTCGAACCCAATCCGGGATCCCACCTGCGGCAAGTCCGCCGGATGCTGGCCTGTCAGCAGGTGAATCAGCGTGGCGCCTAGGCTGTAGAGATCGGAGGCAGGCACAGTTCTGCCGCCAAATTGCTCTAGGGGCATGTAGCCGTAGCTCCCCACCACGGTGTAGGATCCCTGCTCCCGCGGCGCAGCCGCCTGCACCGAGCCAAAATCCACCAGGTACACCTGCCCGTCGGCTGCCAACAGAATGTTGCTGGGCTTGAGATCTCGGTGGATAACCGGCGGATGGAGCTCGTGGAGGTAGATGAGGATGCGCAGCAGCTTTTGCGCCAAGTCGCGCACTTCTGGCTCGGCAAAACGTCGCCCTCGCTCTATCCACTCCTGCAACGAGGGGGCATCGATGTAGCTTTGAACCAGCGCCAGGCCGCGCCCCCCTTTCAGGGCAATTTCAAAGCAATCGCGGTACTGGGGAATGGCCGGGTGGGAGAGAGTTTGCAGGATCTGGGCTTCTCGCTCAAACAGCTTCAGGTCGGCCCAGTTGAAATCCGGCCCGAATAGGATTAGCTTGATGACAACCGGTTCTGAGGTGAGGAGGTCCCGCGCTAGGTAGGTGTGTCTACCGCTACGCTTGCTCAGCCGCCGCTCGAGTTGATACCGCTGCCGCCAAACTGGACGCTCTGAAGCCATCTCTCCTCGCTCAAGCACCCCGTTTGCTCAGCTCCATAGTAGCTCTAGGACAGGGATCCCCTCGGGGTCAGAAATTTGTTCTGGGAGACAGAATCAATGGGATTCCTGGAAAGCCTATCCAACAGCTTTCCCAAAACGGGCAGGATATGCTGGCGAGGGATCCCTGGTTCTCTACCGAGTCTCCCCTGGCCCCTCCGCCTGTTTCCCCACCTACTACCAGGGCTTTCTCCCCAAGCCAGCCTAGAGGAGATCAAAGCCGCTTGCCGCCGGCGGGTGCCGTCTGCCTGCCGACTTCCCCGAAGGGTTGCGGCAATTGGCCCAGTGAGATACCACGTCCCTCAGCAACAGCCAGATCCCAGCCCTCCCCCTTGCCGCAGCCGGCTGTGACCTCTACTGCTTGGCTTGCTCTCTTGAGTGCCGGCTGGAGGGGGGCTGCTCTCTGTTTGGCAAGTTTGGGTCCTCAGCCCGGCCCAAGGTTTGGATGTGGCCAGCAAAACGAGTTTCTCGGCCACCCCAACTCGCCTGCCATCGGCCAACGGCAGCAAAGAACGCCGGCGTCTAGCCAGGCAGGACTTTGGCCCCTAGGCGGGAGGAAAAGACCTCGTAAATGACCGTCAAAGGCTGGCCCCGGTGTAACAGGAGATAGTGCCTAGCCCAAAAAGGGCCGGGGCAGTTGAGAAGCCGGGCAATGGGCTCGGCTTCGCCGTAGTAGAGCCGCCCCAACTCGCGAAAGGTCTCCAGTTTTTCTTGGATTAGGTTTTGACCAATGGGCAGATCAGGATGGGGCAAGTACTGGGCCAGATGGGCAGGATTCCACCAAGAGGTGGCATACAGCAAAGGCCGTTGCGAGGCCGCCCCCCACAGACAAACCCGCCGCCGCATCAAGGGGGATCCCAGCCGCGCCAGATCCTTAGCCAGTTGAGGCATGGACTTGGGGACGGTGCTTTGCTCGGCCAGCAGCTCGACCTGGGCTGTATCCAACAGCTGGGCCTGAATGGGTTCCAGGGTTAGAGTGGCCAGATTGCGAGTGGTCAAGCCATCCCCCAGCAGCAACAGCCGCAACACGGGATCCACCTGCATCAGCTCAGGGTGAAGGGGGTCGGCTTCCCCCTGCCACTGCAACCGCAGCGGCCACCACTCGGCTTGACCCGAGGGAACATTGCCTAGGAAACCCTCCTCCGCAGAGCCAGCTGAGCTCTTGGGAGGTGCCGCCCCAAAGGCATGGCCGAGGGATAGAGAGTGGAAAAGTTCCAAGATGGCAGTGCAGTTGTTAAGTTCTGTATCGACACCTAGTCTAACCCACTCCCCCTCGCGGCAAACTTCTCTAGCTCGTGCCCGGCTGGATCAGCAGCCGCACCACCCAGGGGACGACCACAATGACGCTGATCAGGCGGGCCAGATGCATAACCACCACTGTGCTAGTTTGGGCTCCCATGTCCAGGGCGATCAAGCTCATATCGGAGATGCCCCCTGGGGCCGTACCCAAGATGGCAGTCAGGCGCTCGATCCCCAACCAGCGAGAGATCAAAAACCCTGAGAGAACGCCAGTACTCACCGCAATCACCGTACACAGCAGGGCTGGCCGCCACAGATCCTTGAGGGCCAGGAATGTCTCAGCGGTGAGCTTGCTGCCTAGGAGAATACCCAGGACCACCTGCATGACAAAGCGGATCCCAGAGGGGGGAGTGGGAATCGGGATTGCCCCCCAAACATTGACCAAGCCTACTGCCACCATCGAGCCTACTAAAGCCCCGGCTGGCAGCCTTAGCTTGACGGCAATCAAGGCGCCTGCCAACCCAATCAACACTGTCCAGAGATAGTTCATCATTGTGGCTTGGCCTCAAGGCAATAGGATGACTGGCAATTAGGGTTGGGCCTGCTTCCTCCACGGCATTCGGCGCAGACGCCGTAGAAGTCAAGCACATGGTACTCGATTACAAATTGGTAGCGGCTGGCCAGCTGCTCCTCCAGATCCCCCACCGGACAATCTGGCAAAGGCACCACCCGCCGACATTCGGTGCAGATCAGGTGATGGCGACTGTGGCCGTTGCTGGGCAGCACCTGGTAGTAGGTTTGCTGATCCCCCAGGTGGACGGCCTGGACCCTGCCCTCATTGCGGAGGGCCTCCAAAACCCGGTAGACAGTGGCTAAGCCTACCGTGTGGTTGGCGTTGCGCAGCTTCAGGAAAATCTCCTGAGCCGCTAGGGGCCGTTCGCTCTGCTCCAGCACTTCCAGGATCAATTTTTGGTTGCGAGTCTGGCGGGAGGAGGACATGAGCCTTTTCCCTTGGGGGTTACTGTGAGAGTTAGTGCTCAGCGTCAGCCTCAGCTTTCATGCGCTCTAGGGTCTGCTGCATTTGGTCAAACATTTGGCTCAGAGAAAGCCCAAACATCCCCAGTTGAGTTTGCAATTGCTTAATAGTCAGTTGGGCCATAAAATCGTCGGAGAGCTCCAGCCTCTTCATGAAAATGCGCTGACGCTCCAGCAATTCTTCCATGTGCTGAATAAAGATTTTTTTGCCTTCCCGGTCAAATTGACCGTAGCGCTCACCCAGTCGCATCAGGTTTTGGAAATCCTGAAACAGTTGCCTTGCCTCTTCCTGGACAATCTCCGAGTCGAAAAAGCTCATGGCTTTCCCCTTGCCCCCAACAAACGACATTCGATATACCTATCCTATCCGATGGCGTTGGAGAATGCAGGCGGTGCTGACGGGATCCCGTCCTGAGGGAATTGATTTAGGTGACTTACTAGAAGATGAAGACCCGAGATCTTAGCCTGTCAGCTATGCTCCTGCCTCCCTGCATTGAGGCTTACACTCAGCCCGCTTTGGCCCAACAGTGGTGCCAACGGGTACAGGGATCCCGACCTCTGTTTCTGGCCTGCCTAGGGTTTACCGAAACAGCTCTCATTCCAGGTATTTCCGCTGCTGGCGCCACGCCCTCCCTACGGCGCTACACAGCCTTGGCGGACGGGGAGGTGCTGCTGACCGGCCGTTCTCAGCGCTTGCCTACCTCGCCCGAGGGCTATCCCTCGCCGGTGGTCATCAGCCGGGCTGTCTTAAGCGAGCTGGGGATCCCCTGTGGCGTGTTCGACTGTGGCCTTCTGGAGCCTTTGCCAGGAGCAGAAAAAGTGCCTTCTGGCGGGCCAGCCCGCTGCCTGAGCACCGGCCAGGCGTTGTCCCTAGAACAGGTGAGAGCCTTGTGGCGGGAGGGGTATGAGCGGGGATCCCAACTGGAAGCCAGCTACTGCGTCGTCGGAGAATGCGTGGCGGGTGGTACCACGACGGCACTGGCGGTGTTGCTGGGGCTAGGCTGGCAGGCAGACGGCATGGTCAACAGCAGCCATCCGGTCTGTAACCACACCCAGAAGCTAGCCTTGGCCCAGCGAGGTTTGAAGAATCTCCCCTCCACCGCGACCGCGCCAGAGGTAGTGGCTGCCGTAGGGGATCCCATGCAACCCTTTGTAGCTGGGCTGGCCATGGCAGCAGCCCAGCGGGGGCCGGTGCTGCTGGCGGGAGGAACGCAAATGCTAGCGGTGCTGGCCCTCATGCGGCGCTGGGGAGAAGAGCAAGGGATCCTCTGGCCGCCAGAGAACGTGGTGGTGGGCACCACCCGCTGGGTAGCAGAGGATCCCTCAGGCAACACGGTAGGCCTGGCGGAGATGTTGGGCAATGTTTGTCTCTTGGCCACCCAACTGAGCTTGGCTCAGAGCCGCTACCCCTCCCTGCAAGCCTATGAGCAAGGCTATGTCAAAGAGGGAGTAGGAGCCGGCGGGCTAGCCATTGCCAGTAGCCTGTATGCTGGCTGGGGTCAGGCAGAGCTATTGGCCGCTGTTGAGCGCAGCTACGAGCAGCTCGTACTTCAGGCTGGTTCCAGCGGGGCCATCGTCAGGCCTTCCCGCAGCAACTGCTGATGGTAGAGCTCTGCTTGCTCTTGCGGACCGACCCAGACAACTGCCTGGCCCTCCCTGTCCACCTGCATTGTCAGTTGTCGCGCCAAGGGCAAAGTCATGCCGGGGATGTACTTGAGCAAGCATTCAGTAACGTGCTGGAAGGTGTTGAAGTCGTCGTCCAGGACAATCACCTTATAGTTGGGGTAGGGTTTGCGAACCCGCGTTGTAACTGAGGCCAACTGCTGCAGAGTCCGGGTTGGAGTTTCCGTGATCGCGGTCATAGCAGCTTAGGAGCGAAACAACCTCTAAGACCCAACTTCCGGCAGCGGCCTTTCCACAACTTAAGCCAAGCTGTGAAGGCCGTCCGTTTGTGACCACTACTAGTAGCTATTTTTAGCCAGTTTTGTGGCTAGGGTCAGCCTGGGCCTGCCTGCGGATTCCCGTACCAGTTCCTAGCTGGGGCGATTGCGGAAGCATGCCAAGGTTTAGCGCTGCTAGAAGCTACGAAAAGTCCCTAGGAGGGTCGTCGTTCTTGGCTTTGGGCAAACTGCTGCAGTTGCCGCAGCATCAGCAATTGGCCCAAGCCCAAGGGCAGGAGCGAGATGGCCTCTACCCGCAACTGTACCCACCCATTCCCCCATAGCCAGTCACAGTAGCCATCGGCACCACCCCACATCAGTAGCCGCAGCCGCCGGGGCAACAGGGTTTCCACCTGGTGCAGGATGGAGATAGGGCCCCAATGGACGGCAAAGGTGCTGCCCTGTTGTAGCTGGGCAGGTAGGGATCCCTGCAGTTGTTGTGGCCAGATCCACTGCCGCAACAGCTCCACTTCCGTGAGGCAGCGCTGCAGAGTCGAGGAACGGGCCTCAACCTCGATGCGGATGGTGGAGGACTGGAGGGTTCCTAGCATCCCTTCAAACGACGCTGGAGCTGGGGCACTGGCTATCCCTAAGTCTATCCTGGTCGGTTGCAAGAGATTTGCCTTTGAAAGCGCCTCGTCCCCACTTGGTGGCCATCTTGGCCCAGAGTCTCGATGGCAAGCTTGCTGCCCACCGCGGGCAAAGGCCCCACTTCCTTAGCTCTGAAGACCAGCGGCATCTGGAAACCCAAGCTGCTCGGCAACAGGCTTTAATCATGGGGGCGGCCACGCTGCGGGCTTACGGCACCAGTCTCCGCCTGCGGGATCCGGAGCTTATCCAAAGCCGAATGGCGCGGGGTCTCCCCCCCCAGCCCCTGACAATTATTTGTTCCAGCAGCGGCGAGATTCCGGAAGAGCTGCCCTTTTTTCGCCAGCCCCTTACCCGCTGGCTATGGACAACGCCGGCGGGATCCCGCCGGTGGCAGGGACGGCCCGGTTTTGCCGAGATCTGGGTGGCCTCGGATTGGGATTTGACTGCTCGCCTAGCTCGCCTGCGGCAGCGGGGGATCGACCAGGTAGGCCTATTGGGCGGGGGGCGGCTTTTGGGGGCGTTTTTGCAGGCGCAAGCTTTGGATGAGCTGTGGGTGACGCTGGCGCCGGTGCTACTGAGTGGCTACCCCGCTGCCCCAGCTAGCATCGAGGGCTGGCAACTGCAGGGATCCCCGCCGCGCCTGGAGCTGCTCGAGTGCCGCCGCGGTTCCCAAGAGCTGTTTTTGCACTATCGAGTTGAGTGGCCCTAGGAGAGGACTCGAGGAAAATTTTTTAGAAAACTGAGATTTCCCAAAAATCCACAGGTTTTCCCCAGTCTTTCCACAGGTAGGCGGGCTGTTTTCCACAAGGTCTTTCGCTCTGGAGGCCGCCTCGAAGGGTTCTGTGGAAAAGTGGCCACCAGTAAGGTTCAAGTGACTACACCCTGAGAAACGTAACGGGATCGCGTCGCTTTTTCCGATGCCATCAAGGCCAAGGGAGGGCTTAAGTTCCCCTGGATACTCTTGCCCAGGATTGACATTCCCCCCAGGACAGAGGGCAAAATAACCCCACCTGAGGTGAGGGGGAGATTTCCCCAGCCCTTCTCCTCAGAGACAATTGCGTCCCCCTTGTCCTTCTCCTGCTTGAGAGAGACCAGGGAGTGGCTAGCTGCTTGCAGGCAGCTGACAGGCCAGCCCTTTTACACCCTTTCCTGTGAGGCCAAAGCGATCCCTGAGGGGCCCCAGTTAGAGGACTGGGTCAGCGGGTGGGCTTTCTTCCTGGGCCAGCTGGGCTTTGGCCGAGGGCCTAGAATCTTTCTGTTTCGACTGTTTGAGTATTAATCCCAGGTAGGTGGTTGGGCTATGGATTCTCCCACCGTCAGCATTTTGAGCGAAATCCCCAAGGAGCTCCATGACACCCTCAAAAACTACCTCTCTCGTCATCCCGACTGGGACCAAGACCGGGTTGTAACGGCAGCCCTCTCGTTGTTCTTGCTCCAAAGCGGAGATGGGGATCGACGTGCTGCGCGCATTTACCTAGACAGCCTCTTTCGCCGCAACTAGGCCCTTCAAAAGCAAGCCCCACAGCTAGCCGAAGGCCAGCTTAGGGCTTTGGGAGCGTCCTGTTAACCTACAAGTTAGGAAGGTGCCCTGCTGCTGCCCCAAAGCCGCAGGCAGGGCAAAAAGGACCCACAAGGGAAAAACCGCCGTGCCCCAGGGTTTTGGTCAAGGGAAAGGCAATCGGCAGGCGGCTAGGTGCCGGACCGCAGGGCACTCCTTCCCCTCGCCGGAGGCGGCGCTGGCTGTAGCCGAGCGCTACCGACAAGCAGGGGATCTGGGGGCGGCACTGCGCCTTTGTCAACAGCTCACCCGCACCCATCCGCACCTGGCTGCCGCCCAAGCGCTGCTAGGGTCTCTCTACCTCCAGATGGGAGATCCCTGTCAAGCCTTGACCCCCTTGCAACTGGCTGTGCACCTGCGGAAGGACTGGGTGCCTGCCTGGCAGGAGTTGGGTGATGCGTGGATGCTGCTGGGCCACCTGGAGGAGGCAGTGCACGCCTACCAAGAGGGGTTGGCCTTTGCCCCTGGCAATGGGCAACTGCTGTTCCGGCTGGGCAGTTGTTGGCTGGCGCTGGGGCAACGGCAGCGGGCCATTGCGGTTCTGCGCCAAGCTGCAGCAGCCCAACCTCCCCAGCCCTACGCTCTGGCCGCCCTGGGCAATGCTCTGATGTTCGATAACCAGCTGGAGGAAGCGGAAGGCTGGTTTCGCCAAGCCCTTGCCTTCCTACCCCAGGAGGGGCGGATCCTTGTCAACCTCGCCCACTGCCTCCACCTGCAAGACCGCCTGGAGGAGGCCGCCGACTGCCTCCGACAGGCCATCCCCCTGCTGCCAAAGGATGCTCAGCCCCACAACAACTTGGGCACGGTCCTGCAGGAACAGAACTGCCTCGAGGCCGCCCTTGAGTCCTACCGGCGGGGCTTGCAACTGGCCCCTGACTGGCCAGAGATCCACTACAACCTGGGCACGGCCCTGCTTACCCTGGGCCGCTATGAGGAGGGATGGCGGGAGTACGAATGGCGGCTGCAGCGCCAGGGGGCAGCCTATCCGCGCTTCCCTTCGCCCTTGTGGACGGGATCCCCCTTGGGCCAGCAGACTCTGCTCATTTACGCCGAACAAGGGTTGGGGGACACCCTTCAGTTTGTGCGCTACCTGCCCCTTCTGGCCGCGGCCCATCCGCAGGCCTCCCTCTACTTCCGCTGCCCCCCCTCCCTAGTCAAGTTGCTGCGGGCCTCCTTTCCTCAGGTACAGGTTATCTCGGATACGGATCCCCTACCTCCCTTTGACTGGCACCTGCCGTTGCTCAGCCTGCCCCACCGCCTGGGCACCACGCTAGAAACAATCCCTGCCCGTCTCCCCTACCTGGTCTGTCCCCAAGAGGGCTCTGCCTGGCCAGAAGCATGGCCCAAAGTTCCTCAAAAGGAGATGAAGGTGGGTTTGGTGTGGGCCAGTGGCCGCCGCAGCGACCCTGCCCTCAACCGGGTGTGGAGGTTAAAAAGCTGTCCTCTCCACCTCTTCCTTGAGCACCTTGATCTGCCCCAGGTGCAGTGGGTTAGCCTACAGGTGGGGGAAGAGCTAAGCCAGGTGGAACCCCTGCTAAAGCAGCACCAGGTGGTGGAGCTGGGATCCCGTTTCCGCAACTTTGTCGATACTGCCAGGGCAGTTGCCCAGTTGGATCTAGTAATTAGCGTCGATACCGCCGTTGCTCACTTAGCTGGAGCCCTGGGCAAGCCGGTGTGGGTGCTACTGCCCTTTGCGGCCGATTGGCGCTGGTTGCTGCACCGCCAGGATAGCCCCTGGTACCCTGGTGTGATGCGCCTATTCCGCCAAGAAGCCCCTGGCGACTGGGTTGGCCCCCTGCAGCAGATGCGAAGGGCGCTGGAGGAGAAATTGGCAGGGATCCCTTCCTAACCCTCTCCTTTTTCGCCTTTTGGCACAATGCGCTGAAACAGGTAGCCAGTGCCGCGGGCTGTTAGGATAAGCTCAGGATTGCTCGGGTCATCCTCCAACTTGGCCCGTAGCCGCGAAATGTGAACGTCCACCACCCGTGTATCCACATGGCGCTCTGGTGTATAGCCCCATACCTCTTGCAGGATCTCGGCGCGGGAAAACGGCTCCCCAGAGCGGCTAACCAATAGCTCCAGTAAACTAAACTCCATTCCCGTCAGGCGGATGCGCTCGCCCCGCTTGTAGACTTGGCGCTTGTTGGTGTCAATGCAAAGATCCCCCACCTGGATAATCCCGGAGCTGGGGATCCCCTCATGGCTAGAGCGTGCCACCCGCCGCAGCACCGAGCGAATGCGGGCCTCCAGCTCCTTGGGGGAAAAGGGCTTGACCACGTAGTCATCCGCCCCCAGCTCCAACCCAGTAATGCGGTCGGCCACATCCCCCAAGGCTGTAAGCATGATGATTGGGATGTCGGATTCTTTGCGCAACTCCTGGCAGACCCCGTAGCCATCCAGCTTTGGCATCATGACATCCAGCACCACCAGGTCAGGATTCTGCTTGCGGAAGACCTGCAGCGCCTCCTCGCCGTCGGCTGCGGTAACCACCTCGTACCCAATCATCGAGAGGCGAGTTTCCAAGATGCGGCGGATGCTAGCTTCATCATCAACCACGAGAATCCGTTCTTTACGCTGGGCTTCCACGGTGCTGCAACTCCTGTACTCACTATGCTTGGAGAAGTTAAGAAGAGCTCCTCCTGCCGCTAAAGGGCAGGTGGCCAAGGCACATTTCGCTTCCTGGTAACCGACTCGGCCTTCCTACGGAAACGCCGCCAAACTCGTGCTTAGAAAACTGTGGCCCAAGAACCCACCTCCAGCCAAGGAACGCAGAAGGCCTACTTGGCAACAGCTCTTAAAAGCACTGGCTTCCCTTGCCTTTAGCTGCCGTCTTCTCTGCAAACCCTCGCGGTTGACCGCGGCCAAAGCTGAGAAGCCCTTACAAGGAATTTACTTTCTAGCACTTAATGTATCATCTAGAAGCGGCTGCCTAGCCACCTTGAAGCTCTATTTTGCAGCCATTTGCCCAACTTGACACATACCTTCACAACTTTTTCAAGAGGTCGCCAATTGTTTGGGATTGGCCTCAGAAAAAGCTGGAGCAACTGGGGATCCCTGCTCGTCTGCAGGGGAGCAGCCAGCCAGCAGGCGGGCAGACCGGATTTCTCGCTCCGCATGCTGCTCCAAAATTCGGCGCAACAGGCGCTCTGCCCCCCGCCAAGCCGTCAAAGGCGGCGTTTTGTTAGCCAAGGGGGGCAAGGTGGGGCCAGGCAGGAATCCCAGGACCTGCAGGACAGAACTGGAGACGGCGGCAAGGGGGTTGGGCCGCTGTGCCATCCGGCAGGGATCGCAGAGCAGGCCGCCCCCCTGGGGACAGAAGAAAACCTCGCCCACTAACTCTCTCCCACAGGAGTAGCAGGCCTGTACCGAGGGGGCAACCCCCCCCACAGCCAAAAGGTGATAGAGGCCATGGACAAGGAGCGGCAAAACCGCCTCTGCTGCAGGAGCCTGCTCAATGCGCTGCAAGTGTTCTACTAAGAGCACAAACAGCTCTTCCTGAGCCTGATCTGGCAGGGCCAGGAGCAAAGCCACCTCTGCCAGGTACTGGGCTGCCGTGAGGTGGGCCAAGCTGCGGCCTAGACGGGGAAAACTCTGCAGGGTTTCTGCCTGAACAATACGCTGCAGGCGCTGGGAGGGATCCGTTTGGGCCGACCACCGTCCTCGGGCAAGCAGCAGGTCGTTAACTACAAAGGGCTCCAGTCGCCCTCCCCACTTGGAAGACGGCTTGCGGGATCCCTTGGCTACTGCCCGCAGCAATCCCTGCTCGCGAGTGAGGATAGTCACCACCCGATCCGACTCCCCCAGGGGGAGGGCTTTGAGATTGATGCCGGTAACCCGGTAGGTTCGCCCGCTCATGCTCTGCCAGCCTCCCTCGCCCGCAGCTCTTGCATCAGCTCTAACCCCCAAGAGGTGCCAATCCGAGTAGCCCCTGCTGCAATCATTGCTTCCGCCTGGGCCAGCGTGCGAATGCCGCCCGAAGCTTTTACCCCCACCCGACCCCGGCTAAGCTGGGCCAGCAGTTGCACATCTGCCAAGGTTGCCCCTCCCATCCAGCCAGTGGAGGTCATCAAAAAGGCAGCTCCCGCATCCATACAGATCTCGGCAGCCAGCTTTTTTTCCTCGTCAGTAAGCTGGGCTGTCTCCAAAATGGCTTTGACGCAAACCCCCGTCTCCTCCACAATCTCAGCAATCTCGGCGTGGAGGCGATCCAGATCCCCCGCCTTAAGCCAGGCGAGGTTAATGCGAACATCCAGCTCCTGGCAGCCCTGCTCCACAGCCAGTTGAGCTTCGTAGAGTTTGACCTCCGCTGTGTTGGTCCCCAAGGGAAACCCCACCACGGTGCTCACCCGTACTGGCGACCCGTGCAGCCGCTCAACCACCCGCCGCACGTAGCAGGGAGGCACACAAAAGGTAGGGAAGCCGTAGCGCAGGGCAATTTCGCACCCCTCCTCAATTTCCTCCGGGGTCACCATGGGCAGCAGCAGCGTGTGGTCAATGTACTCTGCCAGGTTAATCGGCCCTTTTGCTAGACCTTGGGGCTCCAAAGAGACCATAGGTTAGGTAACAGCACCATTTCTACTCTAGCCCCCCAGCCCAGCCAGGACTCGGCCAATTCAGGACCAGGTGGTCCTTTTTGGGGGCCGAGCAGGGCAACATCTTGATACCCTGGTTGGGGGGCCATTTTCAACCTTGGGAAGGCATGGGGAGAAACCGGACTGGCGCGTTTATTGGCGGGCTGTTGGTGGGAACGGCAGTGGGCACAGTCATTGGCTTGCTCCTGGCCCCCCGCAGCGGACGGGAGACGCGGCGACTGTTGAAAAAATCGGCAGAGGCCCTGCCAGAAGTGGCAGAAGATGTAGCTAGCAGCCTGCAGTATCAATCCGAAAAGTTGTTCGACGCCGCTCAACGCAGTTTGGATGAGGCCCTGCTGCGGCTACAGCAGGCGGTGGCAGTGGGGAAAGAGGCGATGTTGCAGAAGCGGAAGGAGCTGCTCCAAGCCCAAAACTCGCGTCCCGTCGGGGGGGAGGAAAATGATCTGGAAGCCCAAAATGGGGAGGAGACAGCAGGATGAGCGATCCGGTCTTTTGGCTTGGCCTCTCGGTTGGTTTGGTGGCAGTGGCCATTTTGGCGGTAATCCTGACCCTGCTGCCTGCCGTTATTCAACTGGGTCGAGCGGCCCAGAGTGTGGAGCGCTTTTTCGACACGCTGCTACGGGAGTTGCCGCCCACCCTAGAGGCTCTGCGCCTGACTAGCCTGGAAGTTAGTGAGATTGCCGACAGCCTTGACGAAGGGGTGAAAGGGGCGGGTCAAGTGGTAAAACAGGTTAGCCGCTCCTTGGAAGGAGCCCGTGCCCAAGCCCAGGGTGCCCAAGTCAATGTTCGCAGTTTTTGGGCGGGAGTACGGGCAGCCTGGCAGACCCTTGCCAGTGGGGCTCCCCCTGCCGGTGGGGGCAACCCTCGCTTGCACTCGGCTCGGGTGTCTTCCTTCTCCGTGGGGGGTGGCCGTCCTTTTGCCGACAAGGCAACTCCTGCCCAACCTTCCCAGGCCAAGGCTACCAACTCTTAGCTGAGGGGGGTGCGGGGGTGAATAAGCCCTGCCCTGTATTAGACAGGGTTCGAATACAGACACCGCCGCGAAGATGGGATAGGTAGGCCTTGGCTGCGGAGTGGGGCATCCCCTGTCTACTCGTGGAGGAACCACCTCCGTGGCAGCAAGAAGCCTGCCCTCTAGGCGTTAGCGGAAGTATGTCATGCACTCCTGAGGAGTTTCTGAAAAACAGGCGTGGGGGGTTGGGGTTCTTGACCGGGGGGAAGCTGGCCCCAGCTGGCATCGGGATCCCAGCGCAGTTGGGTGATGTCGGTGAGGGAGAACCCTAGTTGCTGCAGGATCTTGAGGCTAAGGTTAGGAATGATGGGGGAAAGGGCTACTGCCACCCAGCGCACGCTTTCTAAGACGGCATAGAGAATCTCCGCTACCTGCTGGCTTTGCCCCTGTTTGTGCAGCGTCCAGGGAGCCTGCTCGTCGAGGTATTTGTTGCTGGCCTGGGCCAAGCTGAGGGCTTTGCGGGCAGCGGAGCTGGGATCTAACCGCTCGTAGGCGTCGGCCACCGCCGGGGCTAGGCGCTCGACCAGGGTTTTGAGGGGGTGATCCGCTGCGATCTGCACCTGGGGAATGCGGTAGTCGGGCTGGTATTTTTTGAGCATACTGAGGGTGCGGTTGAGCAGGTTCCCCAGGTCGTTGGCGAGGTCAGCGTTGAGAACCTCAATGAAGCGGCCCTCACTAAAGTCGCCATCCTTGCCCAGCTCAATTTCGGTCAAGAAATAGTAGCGCACAGCATCAGCGCCGTATCGCTGCACCAGCTCAAAGGGATCCAGCGTGTTGCCGAGGCTTTTGCCCATCTTGAGGCCATCTTTGGTGAGAAAGCCGTGGCCAAAGATTTGCTTAGGCAGCGGCAGCCCTGCCGACATGAGCATGGCCGGCCAGTAGATGGCATGAAAACGGACGATGTCCTTACCTACTAGATGCACATCGGCAGGCCAGTAGCGGCGCAGGGCGTTCTCCAGGGTGGGCTCGTCGTGAGGATCCAAGGCGGCGCTGATGTAGTTAATGAGGGCATCAAACCAAACGTAAAGGGTTTGGCTGGGATCCGCCGGGAAGGGGATCCCCCAGGAGACGCTGGGGCGAGAGATGGAAAAGTCCCGCAGGCCCTGCTTCACAAAGTTCATGACCTCATTGCGGCGGCTTTCCGGTTGAATGAACTCCGGGTGCTCCGCATAGAGGGCTTCCAGTTTTTCCTGGTAGCGAGAGAGGCGAAAAAAGTAGTTTTCTTCGTCTTTCCACTCCACTTTCTTGTTGGGGTGAAGGGGGCAAAACCCGCCTTCTAGGAGCTCTGACTCGTCCTTGAACTCCTCGCAGGCAACGCAGTACCAGCCCTGCTGGCGGCCAACGAAGATATCTCCCCGATCCCAAACCCGCTGAAAAAACTCCCGCACAATGGCTTTGTGGCGAGGGTCAGTGGTGCGGATAAAGCGGTCGTAGCGGATATCCAGCAACCGCCAAAGCTCCACAAACTGGGCGGCAATCTCGTCACAGTGCTGCTGCGGCGGAAGGCCGCGCTCTTCGGCGGTGCGCTGGATCTTCTGGCCGTGCTCGTCAGTTCCCGTTACCATCAGCACATCCTTGCCCCGCAGGCGGTGGTAACGGGCGATGGCATCCGCCGCCATGGTGGTGTAGGCGCTGCCGATGTGGGGGGCAGCGTTGACGTAGTAGATGGGTGTGGTGATGACGAAGGTGGAATCCGGCATGAGCAGTTGCAGCGCTTTCCCCCATGATAAAAGTTGCCGGAAAGTCCGGCAGGCCGAGTTACGGAGCAGGGATGAAGCTGGCATTCAACCTAAAGGGATGGGGCTGCGGTGTCCTGGGGGCCGGGATCTTGGGCGCCGGGGCGGCTCTGGCCCAGCCTCTGCCCGAGACCCGCATCCCTTGCGAGATCCTCATCGCTGGGGGCGGGCTGGGGGGGGTGGCGGCGGCCTACGATGCCCTGCGCTTGGGGCGACAGGTGTGCATGACCGAAATAACCGACTGGATTGGCGGCCAGGTGAGCGCCCAGGGGGTCTCGGCTTTGGATGAGCGGCCCTTGCAGCGGGAAAACGAGATCTTTCCCCAGGGCTATAGAGAGTTTCGCCGCCGGGTGCGGGAAAAGTACAGCGGTGATCCCAATCCCGGCAAGTGCTGGGTGAGTGTGCTCTGCTTCTCGCCCCAGGTGGGCCACCAGGTCATCCGAGAGATGTTGGATCCCTACCTGCAGTCGGGGCAGTTGCGGCTGTTTACCGAGACGGTGGTCAAGGACGTGGAGATTGAGAACTACCAAATCCGCAGTGTGCAGGCCATCCGCAATATTCCCAAACACGCCGGCGTCCAGCCGGAGAATCGGGGGGATCTCTCCACCTACTTGCTGGATTTTTACCGCCTAGAGCCCACCCCAGACTGGGACAAAGAGATCCTGCGCTTTGAGCCGCCGCCGCAGCGGCAGGGCAAAACCCTACCTTGGGTAGTTATCGATGCTACCGAAACCGGCGAGCTGTTGCCCCTGGCGCGGGTGCCCTACCGCCTTGGCACGGATGGGAAAAGCCGCTGGGAGCCCAGCTCCAAGCCCTACAGGGATCCCTACTGCACCCAGGGGTTTACCTACACCTTTGTTATCGAGCACTCCGCTGTGCCGCAGGTGCCCATCAAGCCGGAGTTCTACAACGACCCGCTGCACGGCCCCTACTACAGCTTTGAACAGTCGCGCTTTAACTTTGCTCTGGTCTTCACCTACCGCCGCATCCGGGGACAGGTATTTGGCTTTGGGGAAGAGGCCATCCGGGTGGGGGATCAATCCCTGCAGAACTGGACCTGGGGCAACGACTGGCGCATCACCGGGCCGGAGATCAACCTCATCCTCACCCACGAGCAACTGCAAGCCTCAGGGCAACTGGATCCCGGCGGCTGGATGGGGGGCTTGCGGGTAGAGGCGCTGCGGCGGGCTGAGCAACATGCTAAAGGCTTCTTCTACTGGTTGGTGGCGGGGCGGACGGATTTTCTCCTGCAGCAGGCGGATCCTGACTTTCAAAAGGACTTTTACCTGCGCTACCGCTACCTCAAAGGGCCCAATAGCCCGATGGGAACTGCCAGTGGTCTCTCCAAGTACCCCTACATCCGCGAGTCGCGGCGCATCCTCGGTCGGCCCAGCCTTGCCTACCCGGAGGGGTTCACCATCTACGAGTCGGATATCACCACGCGGGAATCGGAGCTAAACCGCGGGCGCCCCTTCATCTTCTACGATTCGGTGGGGGTGGGGCAGTACCCTATTGATTTTCACGAGTGCCTGCTGCCCGATTTTTCGCTGCCCCCCAGCCACAACCAAGATGCCCAAGCCCCTACCTACCCCTACCAGATCCCGCTGCGGGCCCTGATCCCCCAGCGCATTGACAATCTTCTAGCTGGCAGCAAGAACATCGCCACCAGCCGCATTGCCAGCGCCTCTTACCGGGTGCATCCTGTGGAATGGGCCATTGGCACGGCAGCGGGTCACACGGCCCACTTTGCCCTGGAGCGGGATCTGATCCCGGCGGAGATCCTGCGGGAGCCGCTGCTGGACTTGCAGCTATTGCCCGCTCTCCAAGCCCAGATCCAGAGCTTGGGCAATCCCATTCAATTTCCTGGCACCACCATTACTGCCACCGACTGGGCCCAATCCCGCTAGCCTAGAAAGGCAGGGTTGGGAGCTGGCCATGGAGGCTATGGGGGTTGAATTTGGGGGACTGGAGGCGATCCGCCCTTCGTTGTGGGCGGCCACAGCCCTCTGGAGCCTGGGGTTGATGTGGGGTTTGTCGCCATTGCACCGCCGCCTGCAGGAGGGTTGGGAAAAGCAGTTGTCCTGGGATCCCAGTGGGGCTCTGGCCTCTTTGCTCAGCGTCATCCCTTTCCTGTTGGCAGCAGCGGTGGTGGTGGCTTTCACCGAGATCTCGTTGGGCAAAAGCTGGGCCGTCTCCTGGGGCCTTATTGCCTGTGTTGGCGGTGGCCTCTATGAGCTAGGCCGGCGGGACAATGCTCGCTAACCCAACGCCGGCCCCTCTCCCTCTGGGAGAGTAGACAATGCTAAGAGCCGTACCTAGAGCGATGACTCCCTTAGAAGAAGCGGCGGAAGCGGCGGCTAAGCTGCTGGTGTTTCGGGAAATCTGCGCCCATCCCCTGGCCCTGGCCTGGCAGGAGCTCATCCAGCAGTTGATGAGCGGGGATCCCCTGCCCTGCTGGAGAGCCTACGGGCGCTGGTTTGAGCTTTTGGCCCGGCAGGGCTTGAGCTGGCGGGAGTGGCTAATCCAGGAAATCCGCTGGGCCGATAACCCCTTCTCGCGGGCGGCGCTGCAACCCCAAGGGATCCCGGCACCCCTTTTGCAAGCGGCCCGCCACGATCTCCGCTGCCTGCAGATCCTGGCCGATAGCCAGGAGACCATTGCTGAGCAGATGCAGGCGCTGGGCTTGGGGATCCCCTGGCCGGATGAAAACCCCAGCAGCTCTGGCTGGGATCCCCGCCCTTTTGCCGATTGGGGCCAGAGCCTGGAGGCCTTAATTGCCCACTACCGCCAAGGGGGAGTGGGGCTCTATGGTCGCTATTGGGCGTTTCGCTGGGGGCCGGCAGGGCTAGAAGGGATCCCCACTCCCGATCTGCCCGACTGGGAGGAGATCTACGGCTACGAACGGCAGAAACGGCAGTTGGCCGCTAACACCGAAGCCCTCCTGCGGGGAGAGCCGGCGCTGCATGTGCTGCTTTACGGGGCGCGGGGCACCGGCAAGTCTTCCCTCGTGAAAGCGTTGTTGCGGCGCTACGGCCCCCAGGGGCTGCGCCTTTTGGAGCTGCGACGAGCAGATTTGGCTCAATTGCCGCAGATCTTGGCAGAGCTGGGACAGCAGACGCTGCCCTTTGTTCTCTTTGTGGACGATCTCTCCTTTGAGGCCGACGAGACCGAGTTTAAGCAGCTCAAAGTGCTGCTGGAAGGGGATCTCCTCCCACCGCCGCCCAACGTGCGTCTCTATGCCACCAGCAACCGCCGCCATCTTATCCGCGAGTTTTTTGGCGATCGCCCCCCTCCCCAAGAGCAAGAGGTGCACGCCTGGGATACGGTGCAGGAGAAGCTGTCGCTGCGGGATCGCTTTGGCCTTACCCTTACCTTTACCCCTTTTAGCCAAGCTGACTACCTGGCTACAGTAGAACACTTGGCGCAGCGGCTGGGTCTCCCTCAACCTTTAGAGACCTTGCGCCGCCAAGCCCTCCTCTGGGCGCAACAGCAAAATGGCTTTTCCGGTCGCACCGCCCGCCAGTTTTTGCAGGCCCTGCAGGCCGGCCTGGTGGAAGGTGGATAGCCAGCGGATTTTTCTAGGGGCAAGGAGGACTACAGTAGCCACTCGGAGGCGCGCTCTCCCACCCCTTGCAAATTCAAAGGAATGACCACCGCTTTGCCTACGCGGGGTTTCTGTCGGGTAGCTTCAATTTCTCGCTGCACCGTCTCCCATACCCCCCACGCCTGCAGATGGGCCATGACCGACTCCAGGCGAGCCAGATACTCGGCTTCACTCAAAGGGAAAGAGGGCTGCTCCAGGTAGCGCCACATCACCAACAGAACCACCCTGTCCCCCCTGCGGCGCAGTTGCACGTCGTAGGAGCAGCCCCACTTCTCCCGCAGCAAAGCTTGCAAGTCAGCTCCCGTCATAGTCAGCCTGGAGGGGGTTGACGATCCCAAGCAAACCTCTTGCCTTGGGTTGCTCCTAGCTTTGCATTTCTTAATGAAATTGGCTAGGGGACTCAGCTAGGATAGTGTCGCTTGTCAACGAAGATTAAAACTTCTCAGGCTTTCCTGACCATTATGACCGAGGCAATTAGCAACTTTGAAGCGCCGCCCATGAGCCGGCGGGTTTTTCTCAACGCCCTCCTCAGCGGCTCAGTGGGGGTGGTGGTGGTGGGCACCCTCTACCCGGTGGTGAAGTACTTTATTCCTCCCTCCGCTGGTGGAGCAAGTGGGGGGGTAATAGCCCAGGATGCCCTTGGCAAGCCAATTAGCGTGAGCGAGCTGCTGGCTACCCACGCAGCTACGGATCGGGTGCTGGCCCAAGGCTTAAAGGGGGATCCCACCTACATCGTGATTGACAATGGGGCGGTGGCCAACTACGGCCTCAATGCCGTCTGCACCCACCTTGGCTGCGTGGTGCCCTGGAGTGCAGGAGAAAACCTCTTCAAGTGCCCCTGTCACGGATCCCAGTACGCAGCCAATGGCAAGGTCATTCGCGGGCCGGCTCCCCGCTCCCTGGAGCTAGTTAGCGCCACGGTGGAGGGCGACAACATTCGCTTCAGCCCCTGGCAGGGCCCCGATTTCCGTGAGACCTAAGGCGGGAGGACAGCCCTTCCAAGGGGCGCCATTGCTGAGGGGGAAGAGGGGGAAAGCCTGAAGAGGGTGTGGCGCTGGTCTTGGCCAGGGCGCCCCTAGGCTTTTAAGGGTAGGGTCCAAGGAGCTTTTGCAGATTGGAATTGCACTTTTGAGCTGAACTTATGAGGAGAATTTTTTATTTGGCCTTGTGTGCGCTGCTGCTGCTGGGAATGGGAGCCCGTCCGGCCGCAGCCTATCCGTACTATGCCCAGATGGCCTACGACAACCCCCGCGAGGCAACGGGGAAAATTGTCTGCGCCAACTGCCATCTGAACACCATGCCTATCCGGGCCGAAGTGCCGCAGGCGGTTACCCCCGGCCAGGTGTTTACCATCAAGGTCGGGATCCCCTATGACTTGAGCAAGCAGCAGGTGCTCGCCGATGGCAGCAAAGGCGGTCTGAACGTCGGCGCGGTGGTGGTGCTGCCGGAGGGCTTCCGACTGGCTAGGGAGGAGGAAATGACAGAGGAGCAGCGGCAGGAAACCGCTGAGACCTACATCACCCCTTACAGCGACGCCAAGCCCAACATCCTCCTGGTGGGCCCCTTGCCCGGTGAGCAGCACCAGGAAATTGTCTTCCCGGTGGTAGCCCCTGATCCGAAGGAGGATCCCTCGGTGGCCTTTATGAAATATCGGGTTTACATTGGCGCCAACCGCGGTCGTGGCCAGATCAACCCCGATGGCAGCCTCAGCAACAACAATGTCTTCCGCGCTCCTGCCACTGGTCGCCTGACTAGCATTGCCACCCTCGAATCCGACCTTAGCGACCTGCCAGCTGAGCTGGCTGCCCTAGTGCCCCCCGAATACGAGTTGCCAGGCACGCGGGTGCTCAGCTTCGAGACCGAAAACGGGATCCAGCACCTCGTGGTGCCGCCGGGGCCGGAGTTGGTGGTCAACATTGGCGATACGGTCAAAGAAGGGGATCCGGTTACCAACAACCCCAACGTAGGTGGCTTTGGCCAAGCAGAGCGGGATCTGGTGCTGCAGAACCCAGAACGGGTGAAGTGGTTGGTGGCCTTCCTGGCGGCGGTAGCTATTACCCAACTTCTGCTGGTGCTCAAGAAAAAGCAAGTGGAGCTCATTCAGGCGGCAGAACTTTTGGGCTAGCCCAACTGCTGCTATCACGCTCCCGCACCCCGGAGCCAGCCGGGGTGTTTTTTCTAGGGGATCCGCAACTCTCCCACTATGACCAGCACTGCCTGCCCTACAATCTCCACCCGAGAGCCGCGATGGCAGCACCAGAGCTCGCCTCCTCGCGCCGAAAGTTGCCGCACCCTGAGCTCCCTTTGGCCTAGGCGCTCCGACCAATAGGGCGCCAGCAGACACTGGGCAGACCCGGTTACTGGATCCTCCGGGATCCCCAACTGGGGGGCAAAAACGCGACAGACGAAACCCTCCCCCCTCTCTTCAGCGGCGGTGACGATCAACCCGGAAACAGGCAGCGCCTGAACCCAGTTCAAGTCCGGCTGCACCTGTTGGATCTGTTGTGCCGAAGCCAGCACCGCTACCCCCATGCTGCCGCGGTACAGCTCCAAGGGGGGGATCCCCAAAGCCGCCGCCACCTGGTCTTGCGCTTCCAGCCAAGGCTGGGGAGTTTGGGCGGGGAAGTCCATCGCCAAACGATCCCGTTGCCGCCGCACCGACACCTGGCCACTGGGGGTGGAGAAGGTCACCTCCTGCGCTTCTGGGTGAACCTCGCTCAGCAGTACATGAGCAGCGGCTAGGGTGGCATGCCCGCAGAGAGCCACTTCCGTGGTTGGTGTAAACCAGCGCAGCCGGTAGTGAGGGAGGCCCTCCTGGGATCCCTGAGGCAGCAAAAAAGCGGTTTCCGAGAGATTGTTCTCTGCTGCAATTGCCTGCAAAAGTTCCTGCGGCAGCTCCTGGGACAGCAAGCAAACCGCCGCTGGATTGCCCCTGAAAGGCACCGCCGTAAAGGCATCCACCTGAAACAACGGGATCCGCACCTAGCTTGTTCAGCCCACCTCAAGCCATGATCCCACAACAGGCCCAGAAGTAGAGAGATCCGCACCTAACCGTACCTGCCAAAACTAGGGATCCCGCCAAAAGGGGCTATTGCCAGGCTGGAAAGCCGACTGATAAACTAGCACTCGTGAGCCGAGAGTGCTAAAACCGCAGCGAACGCAAGTTTCCCTCTATCACTCTTTGGCTTCCTGCTATAGGCATCAGGGAGGACACTTAGTATGGCTGCAGTAACGCTAAACGTCTCTACGCTGAAACCCCTAGGCGACCGGGTGCTGGTGAAAATTGCCCAGCAGGACGAGAAAACTGCAGGCGGGATCTTTTTGCCTGACACTGCCAAAGAGAAACCGCAGGTGGGGGAAGTGGTTGCTGTTGGCCCCGGCAAACGCAATGATGAGGGCAAGCTCATCCCAATGGAGCTGAAGGTAGGGGACAGGGTACTCTACTCCAAGTACGCTGGCACGGAGGTGAAGCTAGGCAGCGAGGAGTATGTGCTGCTAGCTGAGCGGGATATCCTCGCCATTGTCCAGTAGTTTTCTATTCTTGAGCAAGAGGCAGCAAATACAGGAAGTAGGCTAATAGGTGCCGCTAGCTAACTCTCGCTTGCTTCCCTACTTTACCCTTCGTTTACTGACAGTGAGAGGTTGACTATGGCTAAGACGATTATTTTCAGCGAAGAAGCTCGTCGTGCTCTTGAACACGGCATGGACATTTTGGCGGAAGCCGTAGCTGTTACCCTTGGCCCCAAAGGGCGCAACGTGGTGCTGGAGAAAAAATTTGGCGCACCCCAGATTGTTAACGATGGGGTAACCATTGCCAAAGAGATTGAGCTGGAAGACCACATTGAAAACACTGGCGTCTCTCTAATCCGTCAGGCCGCCTCTAAGACCAATGACATTGCGGGCGACGGCACCACTACAGCTACGGTCTTGGCCCACGCCATGGTGAAAGAAGGGCTCAAGAACGTGGCCGCCGGCGCCAACCCCATTGCCCTCAAGCGGGGCATTGACAAGGCGGTGAAGTTCCTGGTGGACAAAATTGCTGAACATGCCCGCCCAGTAGAAGACTCCAAAGCCATTGCCCAGGTGGCGGCCATTTCCGCTGGCAACGATGAGGAAGTGGGCCGCATGATTGCCGAGGCCATGGAAAAAGTGGGCCGCGAAGGGGTGATCTCCCTGGAAGAAGGCAAGTCCATGACCACGGAGCTGGAAGTGACGGAGGGGATGCGCTTTGACAAAGGCTATATTTCCCCTTACTTCGTCACCGACACCGAGCGGATGGAGGCGGTCCTGGAGAACCCCTACGTTCTCATCACGGACAAGAAGATTACCCTGGTGCAAGACCTGGTGCCAGTTCTGGAGCAAGTAGCTCGCGCTGGCCGTCCATTGCTAATCATCGCTGAAGACATCGAGAAGGAAGCGCTGGCCACCCTGGTGGTGAACAAGCTGCGGGGTGTGCTGAGCGTGGTGGCGGTGAAAGCCCCTGGCTTCGGGGATCGCCGTAAGGCCATGCTGGAAGACATCGCCATTCTCACCGGCGGCGAGGTCATTAGCGAGGAGCGCGGCCTGAAGCTGGAGAATGCCCGGCTTGAGTCCTTTGGCTCGGCGCGGCGCGTCACGGTAACTAAGGATCACACCACCATCGTGGCGGAGGGCAACGAAGCGGCTGTGAAAGCTCGCTGCGAGCAAATCCGTCGCCAAATTGAAGAGACCGACTCCACCTACGACAAAGAAAAACTGCAAGAGCGCTTGGCCAAGCTGGCTGGCGGCGTGGCAGTAATCAAAGTGGGCGCAGCCACCGAAACCGAAATGAAGGATCGCAAGCTGCGCCTGGAGGACGCCATCAACGCCACCAAGGCGGCGGTGGAAGAAGGGATCGTCCCTGGCGGTGGCACCACCCTGGCGCACCTCATCCCAGTGGTTACGGAGTGGGCGCAGGCCAACTTGTCCGGCGATGAGCTGGTGGGGGCTATGCTGGTGGCCCGCGCGCTGGGTGCTCCGCTGCGCCGCATTGCCGAGAACGCTGGCCAGAACGGCTCGATTGTGCTGGAGCGGGTGAAAGAGAAACCCTTCACGGTGGGTTACGACGCCCAGAACGACGCCTACGTGGACATGTTTGAGGCGGGCATCGTTGACCCGGCCAAAGTTACCCGCTCTGCCCTGCAAAACGCTGCCTCGATTGCCGGCATGGTGCTCACCACGGAAGCCATCGTGGTCGACAAGCCCGAGCCTAAGAACAACAAGCCAGCGGGCGGCGGTGGCGCAGATGACTACGACTACTAATCCTCGGGCACTAAATCGGCTGCCTCGTCAGCCCGTAGTCACCTGCTCTGAATAGAGCTTCCGGGATCCCCTGCAGCGGGATCCCGTTTTTTAGCTGTTGAGGCGGATGTCAGGGCAATTTGACGCCATTGGCAGTCCTGCCTTCCTCTCTTGCTAGGAGGGGGGTGAGGGAATCCTCGGTCGAGTGGGTGGAAAAGGGGAAGGTAGCGTGGCTCAGTTAATCTGCATTGGCCTAGACCTGGCCTGGTCCAGCCGCAACCCCTCGGGGGTGGCAACGTTGCAGGTCGAGGTCAGGGATCCCGACGCTCAAGCCTTGGCGGGACGCCTGCTGGACAGCCGCATCCTGCAAACCGACCAGGAAATCGTGGACTATATCCAAGCTCAAGCCGGCGGGGATCCCTGCCTGGTGGCGGTGGATGCTCCCTTGCGGGTCCCCAACCTTACTGGCCAGCGGCGGGCGGAAGCTGAACTAAACCGAGTGTTTCGCCCCTACGCGGTTGGTGCCCACCCGGCCAACCGCCGGCTTCTGGAAAAAGGCGGCCAGGTGCGAGGAGAGGCGCTGGTGCAAGCCCTGTCTGGCTATGGCTTTCAGGAGCAGGCCAGCATCGAGCAGGGACGCCTAGCCCGCCAGATTACCGAAGTCTTCCCCCACAGTGCTATGGTGAGCCTGTTTGGCCTCAGCCGCAGCCTTCCCTACAAAGCGCGTCCCCGCCGCCGCTGGCAAGCGCGAGAACAGGCCTGGCGTCTGTACCAGCAACATTTGCGCGCCTTGGCCAGTGCTGATCCCTCTCTGCAAGGCCACGAGCCCCTGCTCCAAGTGGAAGTGGGATCCCTTAGAGGCCGTCGGCTCAAAAACTACGAAGACCAAGTCGATGCCCTGCTGTGCGCCTACATCGCCCTCTACGGCTTCCGCTGGGGATCTCAGCGCTGCCATAGCTTCGGAAGTCTGCAGGAAGGGCACATCTTCACGCCCCTGCCCAGTAACCTCCAAGGTCAAGGGGGGTTAGCCTTGGAGCCCTCCTGGGCGACGTGATTAAGACACGACTAATACTACCATAATACGTGTAATGCAACATGGTTAATACATTAAGGGGAGCCAAAGCAAGGAAATGAACGTACAACTGGGCCGCAATCGACAGGCAAGACGGGCGTACGGGCTGGATGAGATTGCGCTGGTACCGGGCAGGCGAACTCTGGATCCTAGCCTGGTGGATACTCACTTCACCCTAGGAGGGATCCAACGGCCCATCCCCATCATCGCTAGCGCCATGGACGGTGTGGTGGATGTCAGGATGGCCATCCTCCTTTCCAAGCTGGGGGCGATGGGTGTGTTGAACCTAGATGGGATCCAAACCCGCTACGCGGATCCCGACGAGGTGCTAGACCAAATTGCTGCGGTCGGCAAAGACGAGTTTGTCCCCCTGATGCAGCGCCTCTACAGTGAACCCGTCAAGCCGGAGCTCATCCAAGAGCGCATCCGCCAGATCAAGGCTGCCGGTGCCATTGCTGCCGCTAGCTGCGTGCCCGCCCATGCGGCTGAATATGGCCCCCTGGTGGCAGAAGCAGGCGGGGATCTGTTTTTCGTCCAGGCCACAGTGGTTTCCGTCCATCACAAGGTGCCTGAGGGCATGCAAAAGCTGGATCTGGCCGCGTTCTGCCGCTCCATGCCCATTCCCGTGGTGCTGGGCAACTGCGTCACCTATGACGTCGCCCTGGAGCTGATGCAAGCGGGAGCGGCTGGAGTGCTGGTGGGCATCGGCCCCGGTGCTGCCTGCACCTCCCGCGGCGTGCTAGGAGTAGGGGTGCCCCAGGCTACTGCCATTGCCGACTGCGCTGCCGCCCGCGACCAGTTCTTGGCCGAAACCGGCACCTACGTTCCCATCATTGCCGACGGCGGCCTGGTGACTGGCGGGGATATCTGCAAAGCCATTGCCTGTGGAGCCGACGCCGTGATGATTGGATCCCCCTTAGCCCGCGCCCAAGAGGCGCCCGGTCGCGGCTTTCACTGGGGCATGGCCACCCCCAGCCCAGTCTTGCCCCGCGGCACCCGCATCCGGGTGGGATCCACCGGCACCCTGGAAGAGATCTTGTGCGGCCCTGCCCGCCTGGATGATGGCACCCACAACCTCTGGGGCGCTCTGCGCACCAGCATGGCCACCCTGGGTGCCGCCAACCTCAAAGAAATGCACCAGGTGGAGATCTGCATCGCCCCTTCCCTTTTGACCGAGGGCAAGGTGTACCAGAAGGCGCAGAGCCTGGGCATGGGGAAATAGTCTCTCAGAAATGCTAGACTCAGGGAGCCGAGGGGGCGGTTAGCTCAGCGGTAGAGCGCCTGCCTTACAAGCAGGATGTCACTGGTTCGAGTCCGGTACCGCCCATCCCCATTCAGGTTTGCAGCTTGGGATACACTCGCTAGCCAGGGCTGGATCCCTGAGGTAGAGTAATGAAGGTGGAGCCTGGATCATCTACCACCGTTGGGTCTCGCATTGAGTCTGGCTCAAAAAGTGTGTAAAGTGGTAGACGACATCGACGGGGGCTGTACTATGTTCTTCTAAAGTCCGCAATTGTCAGGCTCGCTCTCGAGTTAGACAGCTTGTTACTTTTAGAAGACACTGCTACAGCCAAGACAGGTGTGAGGACAAAGAAGAAGGAGAGAAACATGCCCGCGAAACACGCGAATCCCTGGAAAACGCTGCTGGCTGGCACCCTGGGTGCAGCGGCAGTCTTGACTCCTGGAGTGGCCTATGCCCAAGCTACAGGGCCTGTCACTTCGATCTCTGAGCTTTCCGATGTTCAGCCTACTGACTGGGCATTCCAGGCGCTGCAATCTCTGGTCGAGCGCTACGGCTGTATTGCTGGCTACCCTGACCGCACCTTCCGCGGCAACCGGGCCATGACCCGCTATGAGTTTGCCGCCGGGATGAATGCCTGCTTGGATCGCATCAACGAGCTGATTGCCGCTGGCCTGGCCGACAAGGTTTCTAAGGAGGACTTGGCTACGCTGCAGCGCTTGCAAGAGGAGTTTGCCGCCGAGCTGGCAGCCCTGCGGGGACGGGTCGAGGCAGCGGAGGCTGATATCAACGACCTGAAGGGTAAAGTCTTCAACCCGGTCACCAAGCTGAATGCCCAAGTGATCACCGCTGTCCTGGGCAGTGCCCTCACCGACGACCGGGTGGTCAACAACAGGGTGGTGGCCGAGAAGGATCAGGCGAACATGACCCTGCCCTATCGGGTGCGGCTGAACTTCGACGCTTCCTTTGCTGGGCGTGACCGTCTGCGCATTCGTCTGCAGGCTCGCGATGCGGTAACCACCTTCTTCGAAGGGGATCCGGGCGTTGGCTTCCAAGGGGGGGGTGGTGGCACCTTCACGCTGGCCCAGTTGGTCTATCAGTTCCCTGCCTTTGACCGCGCTGCCACCATCTACGCCGGCATCACGGGCACGGGGGTGTCCAGCGTCCTGCAATACAGCGTTCCCTTTGATGCCCTCTCCGATTTTGCCGATCTCCCCAACTCTACGGGAGATGTGCCCAGTGGCACTCTGTTTGGCTTCCGCTTTCGCCTCAGCGACCAGCTTCGCCTGGCCTACGCCTACAGCACCCGCGGCGGCCAGACCTTGGGCAGAGGTTTTGGTGACAGCGGTTTGACCGGTAACGACAGCGCCCACACGGTGGAACTGGGCTTCCTGCCGACGAAAGGCCTGGAGTTCTACCTGCAATTTGCTTCCACCTATCTGCAGGACGCTAGCCGTGGCCCTGGTTTCCTGGCTACTGGCAGCAGCCTTTTCCGTGGGCCGCTGCGCCGGAATGACGTCACTCCTTCGGCTCGGGTCAATGCCTTTACGGCGGCCGCCACCTGGGAGATTAGCCCACGCATCATCCTGTCCGGCTGGTTTACGGCAGGCAATGTTGATTACAACCTGCCCAACGTGGTACCAGCTGGCACCATCGATCCTGGCGATGAAGACTTCAACGGGTTCTTGCTTGGTTTTGCCTTCCCGGATCTCTTCATTGAGGGTGCCAAGGGTGGCGTAGTCTTCGGTCAGCCGATCGTGACCACCGACAACGAGGGGGTTTGGGATACTCGGCCCTTCATTGTGGATGTCTACTACAGCTTCCCAGTGAACGAGTACATTACCCTGACGCCCGCCGCCTACTTTGTGAGCAACCCCAATGGGGGCAAGCCAGGGGACAACGACCCGACCATTGGTGTGGGTGCTCTGCGAGCAGTGTTCACCTTCTAACCCATTGCTCTCTTGCCTAGGTTAAAAACAACGGAGGGATCCGCCGCAGCGGATCCCTTTTTTATGGAAAGTCTCCCAAGCCTTGCCCTGGAAGACATCGAGCAAGTTGGAGCGGGCGCCGGGAAGCTAGGGGTTACAAAAGGCGCACTGAGCCGGATCCGCCCAGGTCTCTGCCACGGGCTCGGTGTGGGTGTGGGAACAGCGGCCACAGCCATACACCCACGCCTTGGTTACGGGGGTAGGGGCACCACACTGGCCGCAGGGCAGCCCAGGCAGCGCACGGATGCGCCAGTAGCCGGGAGTGCCGCAGGCAGGGCAGAGGCTTTGGGCTTTGGCGATGAGGTTTTGGGTGGCTGCCGCAATCACCTGCAGACGGGTTGGGTTGTACAGGGCCCGCATGTCGGTTTCCAGATGCAGCCCTCCCTGGCGGGCCAGCAGCTCTTCCACCACCTGCTTTAGGGTTGCTTCGTCCTGGATCCCTTTGTGGATAAGTTGGGGGTTTTCCGGCTGGTCGAGGGCAATTAGGGCGTGCTCGGGGAAACCTACTTTTTGGGCAAAGTCCAGGGCTTCTGCAAAGCTCTGCACCCAGCGATGGCTGAAATTGGTTTGGGTGCTTTCTGCGTAGCCCACCAGCTCCAAGGGATCCGCGCCCGGTTCAAAAACCTTGAGCATGACCCATTCCTGGTTCCAAGGGATCCAGGGAAGCTGGGGGTGGGGGCCGAAGGATCCCTCGCTGGCCAAAAGCAAGGGGGCAGGACAAACTTGGCGGGCTCTCTCAATTTTTAAGCGTAGGGTGTGGATGGGATCCCCCGGCCGGGGCCGCTCCCGCGAGAAGGTGCCCAGTTGGTCGGTATCAAGAGGTATCACCTGCACCTGGATCCCCAGCTGTTGGGCCAAGAGGGGGCCAATTACCTGCTCTTTGCGATGCAGGGTTGCCAAGTAGGCAACCCGACCCTTCCAGTGCATCATCCAGAACTGACCCCGAGCTGGCAAATGAAGCCTACCGCCTTGTCGTGGGGCAAATCAAGATGGCTCAAACCAGGGGATGGGGTTCTGGTGCCAGGCCCAAGTGGGCAAGGGCCTCGGCCAAGGCGGCTTCCCGGCTTTCCACAAACCGCTCCGCCGGCAGGGGCAAACGTAGGCTTTCCAAGCGCTGTCGGATCCGGCCCCTGGCCCCGACAATCCACACCTGCTTGCCGCGATCTAGGGCCTCACGAATGGCATTTTCTAGAGAAAGCGTTGCCGAAACGCCTAGCATTGGCACATCCGACAGATCCACCACCAAAGCTTGGCAGGAGGCCACCGCCTGGTATTGGCGGGAAATGGCCTGGGAAACCCCGAAGATCATCGGGCCGCTCAGGTAAAACAGCAGCACCTGGCCGCGGCCCTGGCGCAGCAATTCCTTTTCCCGCGGCGTGAGATCTACAGCATCGTCGGCATCGGTAATGGCTTTCACCTCTTCCGACTGGAGCTCGCTCAGGCGCTGGATGGTAAGCAAATTGGCCACAAACACCCCTACCCCCACAGCGGCAATGAGATCCACGAACACCGTCATGAACATCACCCCGTACATGATGGCCGCCCCTTTAAGGGAGAGGCGGTGGGCCCGCTTCAGGAAGCTCCAGTCGAGGATGTCCACCCCCACCTTAAAGGCAATCCCCGCCAGCACCGCCATCGGGATCCCTTGGGTGAGGGGCGCGGCAAACAGCACCACCATCAAGAGGAGAAGGGCGCGAGTGATGCCGGCCAAGGGCGTACGTCCTCCCGATTGGATATTCACCACCGTGCCCATGGTCGCCCCTGCCCCCGGCAACCCCCCCAAGAAGCCGGAAACCAGGTTGCCGATCCCCTGCCCAATCAGCTCTTGGTCGGAGTCGTGGCGGGTGCGCGTGAGGTTGTCGGCAATCACTGCTGTCAAGAGGGTATCAATGCAGCCCAGCATGCCCAGCACCACGCCGTCCAACACCAAGCTGGGCAGGGAAGCCAAGGGCAGCTGTGGCCATTGCACCTGGGGCAAGCCGGTAGGGATGGGGCCAATGCGCCGCAGATCCCAATCAGCCATGAACAAGTTGGCCACCAGCGTTCCCAGCAGCAGAGCCACCAACTGGGGCGGCACCGCCTGTCGCCAAGGCTTGGGATAGAAAAAGAGGATGGCCAGCGTCAGCAGCCCCAACCCCAGTTCCGGCACCTTAAGGTTAAGCAGGTAGGTCGGCAGATTCTGCACGGCCCCAATCACTCCCCCCTGGCTGGCGTGGCCCAACAGCGGCGGGATCTGCAGCAAAATCATGATCCAGCCGATCCCCGACATAAAGCCGGAGATGACGCTGTAGGGCATGAGGGTGATGTATTTGCCCAGCTTCAGGGATCCAAACAAAATTTGAAACAGTCCCCCCAGCATGACCACCGTGAAGGCCGGCCCCAGCCCCTGATCCGGATAGCTGGCGGTAACCTTGGCAATGACTGCCGTCATCATCACCGTCATCGGCCCGGTGGGTTCGGAGATGAGGGTAGGGGTACCGCCAAACAGGGCGGCAAAAAAGCCCACACACACCGCCCCGTACAAACCTGCCACTGGCCCCGCCCCGGAAGCCACCCCAAAGGCTAGAGCCATCGGCAGCGAGACAATCGCCGTCGTCAGCCCGCCGAAGAGATCCCCACGCCAGTTTTCTAGGCTTAGCCGCCGCTGCCAATCCAGAAATCTCCTACCGCCGGACTGCATGCTCCACCGCTCTCGACGCTATGTAGGTAGGCTACCATTGAGCGTTACCATAAGGAACAGACTAGAAAGTAGATTTCTATCTATAAGTTTCTTCAGGGATCCCCCTTTGGCTCCGAGTTGCAGAGCCGCTCTACCCCAGCAAAAGGCAATGGTAGACTGGAAACACCTGGATTGTTGGTTACTCCCCTAAGTTGCCGACGGTTGGCGGGCGACAACCGTGGGGTTTCTTGTCCTGCCCACACCCAAGTCCAGCGGGATCCCTCACCTCTACCTCCACCCCATGAGCGACAACGAATTGACCGCGCGCATCATCCCCACCGACTTGCAGCGGGAGATGACGCAGTCCTACCTGGAATACGCCATGAGCGTCATCGTCGGGAGGGCTCTGCCAGACGCGCGGGATGGCTTGAAGCCAGTGCATCGCCGCATTCTCTATGCCATGCACGAACTGGGGCTGACGGCGGATCGCCCTTTTCGCAAGTGCGCCCGGGTGGTGGGGGATGTAATCGGGAAATACCATCCCCATGGAGATCAAGCAGTTTACGAGGCCCTGGTGCGCATGGCCCAGGACTTCTCCATGCGGGAGCGCCTGGTAGACGGGCACGGCAACTTTGGCTCCATCGACAATGACCCACCGGCGGCCATGCGCTACACCGAGTGCCGCCTCACCGCCTTTGCCCAGGAAGCCCTGCTGCAGGATATCGACGCCAACACCGTTGACTTCATCGACAACTACGACGGATCCCAGCAAGAGCCACTGGTGCTGCCGGCACGGATCCCGCAGTTGCTGTTGAACGGCTCTTCCGGGATTGCTGTGGGCATGGCCACCAACATCCCGCCCCACAACCTAGGAGAGCTGGTGGATGGCCTCATTGCCCTAATCGAAAACCCCAACCTGACCAGCCTGGAGTTGATGCACTGGATCCCAGGGCCAGACTTCCCCACAGGGGGGTTGATCCTGGGCCAGGAGGGCATCCGCGAAGCCTACACCACCGGGCGCGGCTCCATTACCCTGCGGGGAGTGGCCACCATCGAGACCATTGAGCAGCGGGGCCGACCGGCGCGGGAGGCCATCGTGATCACCGAGCTGCCCTACCAGACCAACAAGGCAGCCATGATTGAAAAAATTGCCGAGTTGGTCAATGAGAAAAAACTGGAGGGCATTGCCGACATCCGCGACGAGAGCGACCGCAGCGGCATGCGGGTAGTCATTGAGCTGAAGCGGGATGCCCAGCCCCAGGTAGTGCTCAACAACCTCTACAAACAGACCCCCCTGCAGACCAGTTTTGGGGTCAACATGCTGGCCATCCTCAACGGCAAGCCCTGCACCTTGACGTTGCGGGACGCGCTACAGGTTTTTCTGGATTTTCGGGCAGAGGTCATCGAGCGGCGCACCCGCTACGAGCTGCAAAAAGCTGAGGAGCGAGCTCACCTTTTGCAGGGGTACCTGCTGGCTTTGGGGCAATTGGAGCGGGTGATTGCCCTTATCCGGGGAGCTGCTGATCCTGCCACAGCCCGCGCTGAGCTGCAGAGCCAACTGGGGCTAAGCGAAGCGCAGGCCGACGGCCTCTTACAAATGCAACTCCGCCGCCTCACTGCCCTAGAAGCCGAGAAAATCCAGGCCGAACATGAGGACCTGCTGCGGCAAATTGCCGATTTGCGGGACATTCTGACTCGACGGGAACGGGTGATGCAAATTATCTGCGAAGAGCTGCAGCAGCTTAAAGCCCGCTTTGGGAGCCCGCGCCGCTCCCGCTTCTGCCTGGAGGACGGTGAGCTGGAGGTGGCCGATCTTATCGAAAACCGCGAGACGGTCATCTTCCTCACGGAACAGGGCTACATCAAGCGCATGGACATCGAAGAATTTCGGGTGCAGGGACGAGCCACCCGCGGCAAGGCCGGCGCCCGCATCAAAGACGACGATGCCATTGCCCAATTTTTTACCTGTCGCAGTCACGACACCCTTCTCTTTTTTACCAACCGGGGGGTGGCCTATACTCTGCCCGCCTATCAGATCCCCCAAGGGAGCCGTACCGCCCGCGGCAGCGCCATTGTCCAGTGGCTGCCGCTAAGCCGGGAAGAGCGGGTTACCTCCATGGTGCCCGTGAGCGAGTTTAGCGACGACGAATACCTGGTGATGCTCACTCGGGGGGGGTACATCAAAAAAACGGCCCTCAGTGCCTTTGCCAACGTTCGCTCCAATGGCCTGATTGCCATTTCTCTTGAAGAAAACGACGAGTTGTGCTGGGTGCGCCGTGCCCGCTCTGGCGACGATGTGGTCATGGCAACTCGCCAGGGCATGGGCATTCGCTTCCGCGCTGACGACGAGCAGCTGCGTCCCCTAGGGCGGCCTGCTCGCGGCGTGCGAGCCATTACCCTCAACCCCGGCGACGCCATCGTCAGCATGGACATTCTCTCTGCCGAGTTGGTGAGGGCTGCCGAGCAGGAGGGAGAGCGGCTAGCCAATCCCTGGGTGCTGGTAATCACTAAGGAAGGCCGGGGCAAGCGCCTGGCCATTGACCATTTCCGCCGGCAAAACCGTGGCGGCAAGGGGGTGATCGCCACCAAGTTCCGCCAGGCGTCGGATGAGTTGGCGGCCCTGCGCATCGTCAATGCCGAGGACGAAATCCTCTTGGTAACTGCCAGAGGCATTGTCATGCGCCAGTTGGCCAAGGCCATCCCCACCCAGTCCCGCGAGGCCACTGGAGTGCTGGTGCAGCGCCTGGATCCCGAAGACAGTATCGTCGGGGTGACGGTGGTGCCTGCCTCATTTGTGGGGGAGGAGATCCCGGAAGGTGGGGCCTGAGGTACGGCATTTGCCGCCTCAAAAGGGTGGGATCCCGTACCGAGGGCAGCAAGGCGCAGGTGCTAAGTTGGGCATAGCCCAAATTGGGGGAGCGGTGAGAGCCTGAGGGATCAGGCAGGCCGTCCAGTTGGGCTTTACCTGCTGTGTTTGGGGAGCTTGGTAACTCCATGTCCAGCCCAATCAACTTCATTCCTGGCTTTGAGGCTGTGCCAACGCCTAGCCCCAACAACCGGCTCTGGCAATACCTGCAGTCGCAGGATCCCAGCGTTTTTCAGGATATTGCCCGCAATTCTTCCCCAGAAGTGCTGGAGATCCTGGGCTATAACATCCGCAGCCTGCTGGGCAGTTTGCCGTCCGACCAATTTGGCGTTCAAATCGTCACCAACCGCGAGAGTTTGGCAAAGATGCTCTCGGGTGCCATGATGGGGGGCTATTTTCTGCGGGTGATGGAGCAGCGCCTGGCCCTGGAGCAGTCTTTGGGCAACTCACCCCCTGCCATCGACGCCTCCCAACCTTCCAACAACGTAGAGCAACCCTCGCCAAGAGAAGGCGAGAGTGCTCAGTAGCAGCGGGCTAGGACTGGTTGGCCTGCAAGCTTCAATGGGGGAAAAGGGATCCCAGTTCAGCCGCCCGCCGCGGCGGATTTTGGTCTGCCCGGATAGCTTCAAAGGATCCCTGACGGCCAAGGCAGCAGCAGAGAGCATTGCCCGCGGGATCCAACAGGTGTTGCCCCAGGCGGAGATAGAGCTGCTCCCTCTAGCCGATGGGGGCGAGGGTACCCTGGAGACCTGGATGCTGGCGCTGGGGGGAGAAAAACGGGGGCTGTGGGTCACCGGCCCGCTGGGGGATCCCGTCTGGGCCGAGTACGGCGTAGTAGGCGAGCGGGCGCTGCTGGAAGTAGCCCAGGTGGTCGGCCTAACCTTGGTGCCTCCCCAGCGGCGGGATCCCACCCACACCACCACCTATGGCCTAGGGGAGCTGTTGCGGGCCGTCTGCCGGGATCCCATTGCTGAGATTTGGATAGGGCTGGGCGGATCCGCCACCGTGGATGCCGGAGCAGGCATGGCCCAAGCCTTAGGCTATCGCCTCCTGGATAGGGCTGGGGATCCCATTGGCTGGGGGGGAGGGGAGCTGGCCCGGCTGGCGCGCATCGAGCCGCCCAAGCAGCCTGTCTGGCAGGGCAAGTGCATCCGCGGCCTCTGCGATGTGCAGAACCCTCTCACCGGCTCTTGGGGGGCGGCTGCCGTTTTTGCGCCCCAGAAGGGCGCCACTCCCCAGCAAGTAAGGCAGTTGGAGCAGGCCCTGCAGCACTGGGCCAGAGTGGTGGAGCGCGACCTGGGTCGGATGGTGGACGGGATCCCTGGCGCCGGCGCTGCCGGTGGGCTGGGGGCAGGGCTAGTGGCCTTTTTGGGAGCCACCCTGGAGTCCGGGATCCAGCTCTTGGCCCAGCACTTGGCACTGGCGGAGCGTATCCGTCACTGCGATCTGGTGATTACGGGCGAGGGCTGTCTCGATGAACAGAGCAGCATGGGCAAAGTGGTGGGGGCAGTGCTGGAGCAAGCGATTGCGGCGCAGAAGCCCTTGCTCATCCTCTGTGGTCAGGCCACCCCGGCAGCTCGGGCCGACTTGACCGCCCGGTCGCTTCCCGTGAGGGTTGGCGCTCTCTGTGACCGGATCCCGGACGTGGCCGAAGCCCAGCGCCAGGCCGGCTATTACCTAGCCCAGCTGGCTGCTCAGGAGTTGCGAGCCCTCTGCCAGCTATAATGGCTGGAATCGTAACTTTAGGAAGCCATGGCTAGGATTGAGTTTTCTCCCGGCATTGAGGAAGTACCCACCCAGGTACGGCTGCTGAAATCCAAAACCGGCAGCCGGGGATCGGCGATTTTTCGCTTCGAGGAGTTAAAGACCGATACCCAAAACATCCTCGGTATGCGGATGATTGACGAGGAGGGGGAGCTGACCACCCGCAACATCAAGGCCAAGTTCCTCAACGGGGAATTCAAGGCCCTGGAAGTAATCTACGACATGGAAACCGAAGCCGAGTGGGAGCGCTTCCTGCGCTTTATGGAGCGCTTCTCGGCGGCCAACCAGATGGGCAGGGCCTAATCCCCTCCTCAGCCTTTGGACTTTTTGCTGCCGGAGCCCGACTTGCGCTTGCTTTGGGGTTGTCCGGAAGCTGCTTCTTTGGGTTCTGCCAGCGGCGGACGCCGTTTGTGCCAGTCGGTGCTCTGCTCGTAGGCGTAGGCCACCCGCAGCACCTTGCTCTCCTGCAAGACGTTGCCGATGATCTGCAGGCCAATGGGCAGGCCGTTGGCAAAGCCACAGGGCAGGCTTAGGGCTGGCAAGCCCGCCAGATTAACCGGGATCGTCATTAGGTCGCACAGGTACATGCTCAAGGGATCCTCCCGCTCCCCTGCTTTAAAGGCTGGCGTGGGGGTGGTGGGGCTGACCAGTACATCCACCTTCTCGAAGGCCCCCAGAAAATCTTGCTTGATCAAGGTGCGCACCTTCTGGGCCTTGAGGTAGTAGGCATCGTAGTAGCCGGCAGAGAGGGCATAGGTGCCAAGCATAATGCGCCGCTTCACCTCTGGCCCAAAGCCGCGGGCGCGGGTCTTGCCATACATAGCCAAAAGCGAGTCGGCAGGTTCCCGCAGGCCGTACTTGACGCCGTCGTAGCGGGCCAGATTGGAAGAAGCTTCGGAAGGGGCAATGATGTAGTAGGTGGCTAGGCCGTAGCGAAAGCTGGGGCAGTCAATCTCCAGGATCTCCGCCCCCAGCTCCTGCAGGTGTTGGATAGCCGCTTCCACGGCAGCGCGGGTTTCCTCGCTGCAGCCTTCTCCCAGCAGGTTGCGGATGACGCCAATCTTGAAGCCTTTGATATCGGGGATCAAAGCCTGGCTATAGTCCGGGATCTCCACCCTGAGGCTAGTGGAGTCCATGGGGTCATGGCCGGCAATCCCCTGCAGCAGCAGGGCCACATCCTCCACGGTGCGCCCAAACGGCCCCACCTGATCCAGAGAAGAGGCAAAGGCCACCAGCCCGTAGCGGGAGACCAGCCCATAGGTGGGCTTGAGGCCAACCACGCCACAGAAGGCCGCCGGCTGGCGGATGGATCCCCCCGTATCCGATCCCAGAGCCACCACCGCCTGGTCTGCCGCCACCGCTGCCGCCGACCCGCCTGAGGATCCCCCTGGCACCCGTGTCAGGTCCCAGGGGTTGGCGGTGCGCTGGAAGGCGGAGTTTTCCGTGGAGCTGCCCATGGCAAACTCGTCCAGGTTGGTCTTGCCCACCATCACCATGCCGGCTGCCGCCAGCCGCGCCGTCACCGTTGACTCGTAGGGCGGAATAAACCCCTCCAGCATCCGAGAAGCACAGGTGGTGCGGATCCCTTGGGTGCAGAGGTTATCTTTCACAGCCAACGGGATCCCGGCCAGCGGGCCAATCGCCTCCCCGGCGCGAATGCGGGCGTCCACGGCTCTAGCCTGCTGCAGGGCCAGCTCCTCGGTAACGGTAATAAAGCTCTTCAGCTGCGGCTCCAGTTGGTGCAGGCGCTCTAGGTATTCGCGCGCGATCTCCTCGGCCGAGCGCTCTTTGCTCACCAACTGGCGGTGCAGGGCACGGATAACAGACATAGGCAAACTCGCTAAGGAAGAGAAAGGCCGATCGAGCGAAGTTAGGGTTCCCTCTAGATTAATCCAGCACGGAGCCCCACCAACTCCCCCCTCCCTCTGGGAGAGGGGCGCGGGGTGAGGGGCTACCGTCGTTCTAAAAAATCGCGAAAATCGCGGCGCAGATCCCGGATCTCCTGCCGCATCTCCCTCATCTCTTGGGCCATCTCGTCAGTGCGCCGTTCCAGAGCTTCAGTTCGGCGCTCCAGGGCATCCGTGCGGCGCTCGATAGCGCGGGTGCGCGCATCAAAGCGCTCCAGCGCCTCGCGAAAAAACTGGGCCAGCATTGCCTGCCCTTCTCGCAGTTCTTGAATCAGAAGCTGCTGATTTTGTTGGACAAGACGTAGCTCCTGCTGGGCCGCTTGCAGCTCCTGGATGGCGCGGATCAGCCACTCTTCTTGTTCCGGAGTCATTATCAACTAGAGCGAGAGGATGCCAAAATCCTACTACCAACTCCCCTCTCCCTGAGGGAGAGGGGTCGGGGGTGAGAGCAATGGAGAGTAGGGAACTCGAATCCCTGACCTCTGCGGTGCGATCGCAGCGCTCTACCAACTGAGCTAACTCCCCGTGGCTTTACCAGAATAACCCAAGTCCGCCGCCAAGATCTCCCCCGCCTGCACCTCCAGCCCTGCAAAAACCTTCGAGGGCACCCGCTCGGATCCCTTCACCTCCAGCAGGTCGTACCAGCCCTCGTGCAACAGCAGCAGGCTCACCTTCTCCTCCATCGGATCCACAATCCAGTACTCACCAATGCCCAAAACGCAGTATTCCGCCCGTTTGGCCCGGTAGTCCGCCGCCCGGCTTGATTCACTCACCACCTCCACCACCAACAGCGGCGGCGGATCCTCCAAGCGAATGAGAGCCTCTCGGGATCCCATCTCCTGCCACTGCTGCAGAGGCAGCACCACCACATCCGGGATCCGCACCGTATCCCAGCGGTTGCCTCGCGGCGACTGGATCCCGATAGCCATTGGCTGAGAAGTCCACGGTAGCCCCTGGCGCCGGATCTCAGCTCGAAAAGCGGTATTGAGGAAATCCACAATCTGACCATGCCGTCCGGTTGGAAGGGCCATCGGCACCAACTCCCCCGCCACCAGCTCATAGCGGGTATCGCCGCCATCGGAATACTTGAGGTACTCTGCCAAGCTCAGGCGAGCCGCTGTCGGCCCAGGAACGGATCCTATCGTCAAAGCCACAGCCACCTCCAAAAGCCACTCTGCTGCCATCCTAACCCCCCTCTCCCTGAGGGAGAGGGGTCGGGGGTGAGGGCAATGGAGAGTAGGGAACTCGAATCCCTGACCTCTGCGGTGCGATCGCAGCGCTCTACCAACTGAGCTAACTCCCCGTGGCTTTACCAGAATAACCCAAGTCCGCCGCCAAGATCTCCCCCGCCTGCACCTCCAGCCCTGCAAAAACCTTCGAGGGCACCCGCTCGGATCCCTTCACCTCCAGCAGGTCGTACCAGCCCTCGTGCAACAGCAGCAGGCTCACCTTCTCCTCCATCGGATCCACAATCCAGTACTCACCAATGCCCAAAACGCAGTATTCCGCCCGTTTGGCCCGGTAGTCCGCCGCCCGGCTTGATTCACTCACCACCTCCACCACCAACAGCGGCGGCGGATCCTCCAAG
The DNA here is from genome assembly GCF_047462275.1 of Synechococcus sp. H70.2. NCBI lineage: Bacteria > Bacillati > Cyanobacteriota > Cyanophyceae > Synechococcales > Synechococcaceae > Synechococcus > Synechococcus sp. H70.2. Next base: position 7,587 of record NZ_JANSIU010000011.1, on the reverse strand, counting down.
CGAATGAGAGCCTCTCGGGATCCCATCTCCTGCCACTGCTGCAGAGGCAGCACCACCACATCCGGGATCCGCACCGTATCCCAGCGGTTGCCTCGCGGCGACTGGATCCCGATAGCCATTGGCTGAGAAGTCCACGGTAGCCCCTGGCGCCGGATCTCAGCTCGAAAAGCGGTATTGAGGAAATCCACAATCTGACCATGCCGTCCGGTTGGAAGGGCCATCGGCACCAACTCCCCCGCCACCAGCTCATAGCGGGTATCGCCGCCATCGGAATACTTGAGGTACTCTGCCAAACTCAGGCGAGCCGCTGTCGGCCCAGGAACGGATCCTATTGTCAAAGCCACAGCCGCCTCCAAAAGCCACTCTGCTGCCATCCTAACCCCCCTCTTCCTCAGGGAGAGGGGCCGGGGGTGTTCGCGTGAGCGGCGCGGAGCACTTGGCCTACCGCCCTTCCAAAAAATCGCGGCGCAGATCCCGGATCTCCTTCATCTCTGCCACCATCTCGTCGGTGCGGCGTTCAATAGCGCGGGTGCGCTCGTCAAAGCGATCCAGCGCCTCGCGGAAAAACTGCGCCAGCATCGCCTGCCCCTCGCGGACTTCCTGAATCAGAACCTGTCTGTTGGACAAGGCGCAGCTCCTGCTGGGCAGCCTGCAGCTCTTGAACGGCCCGGATTAACCCCTCTTCTTGCTCTGGGGTCATCGTCAAAAAGTTCTACAGAGGATAAGAAAATCCTACCCCCCTCTCCCTTGGGGAGAGGGGCCGGGGGTGAGGGATCGGGGGTGAGGACCTCAGTACAGCGCCTCTTCTTGATGGGTAATGATGGTGCAGTCAGAAGTGGGGTAGGCCACGCAGGTCAACACATAGCCCTGCGCAATCTGATCGTCATCCAGGAAGGATTGATCACTTTGATCCACCGTGCCGCTTACCAGCTTGCCGGCACAGGTCGAACAGGCCCCGGCGCGGCAGGAGTAGGGCAGCTCGATCCCTTGCTCCTCCGCCACATCCAGAATGTACTCGTCGTCCGGCACATCGATGGTAACGTCCAAGCCCCGCTCTTCGTTGATCAACCGAACTTTGTAGACAGCCATCCTGCTTGGGTCTCCAGAAAAAACGTCCACTCCTCATCCTGCCACCCTTCTGCCCCGGATCAAGCACCCTTTTGCCAGGAAATAGGCAAATCTTCTGGTTTTCTGGGGGCAAAGCGTCAACCCCCCGCCCCCAGACCGCGCTGTATCCCCCTGGATCCCAACTTTTCTTGAAAAAAGGGCAAGACTTGTCAACCTGGGCAGATCTGCCTGTATGATTTACGGAGTAACCAGAGCAAGCGCTGACACAAGCGCGCGTGCGTCTCCCGCCCGAACGGCAAGCCCCTAGCCCCATTAGTTGCTTTGGGCCGGTCAATCGGGTAAGTTAAGGGAAGTGTTCAGCCGAACCCTACTTTTTTGGTTAAGAGGAGAAAAATGAACGGAACAATCCAGAAGTGGCTGCTAAAGTCACTGGGTTCTTTGACCCTAGCGTCTGCCGTGATACTTGTGCCGGTAATCCTGACGGGCTGCGGCGAAGATAGCTCTGGCCCGGCAGTGCCTGTGCCGCCCCCACCGCCGCCGGCCCCTCCGGCTCCCCCGGCCCCGCCGCCAACTCCCACGCCAACCCCACGTCCCTCGGGAACGGTTAACGTCACTCCTGAGAGCAACATCAGCCAGATCATCGCTTCCTCTGACCCGGCTCAGCCTCTTACCATCGTTCTCCAGCCGGGTGTTTACCGCCAGAACATTGTCATCAACCGCAGCAACGTTACGGTGCGCGGCGCAACTGGCAATGTGGGCGATGCCATCGTGGTGGGTGCAGCTACCGGCGCTCCCGTGCAAGTGACCAACAATGCCAGCGGCGTTGTCCTGGAGAACTTCAGCATTCTCAACACCCGCTCTTTGGAACCCATTGAGTACGGCATTAATGCCGAAGGCGCCACCGAAGTTACCGTTACCGGCGTCGATATTGTTCTCTTTCCAACGGTAACCCCTCCGGCTTCTCGCGGGGTAGCCATTGGCTTTGGCTCAGCGGCTGCCGGCACCACCTCCAAGAACCTGACAGTAACCCGCTCTAACCTGTTTGTGGCTGGCGCGGGCGGCTCGGCAGGCATTCGCATTGCCGGCGACAACGCGGGCATCAACCTGCGGGTGGAGACCAACAACATCTTCTTGGGCTACGGAGCTGCCCCCAACATCCCAACTCAACTGATCAACCCTGCGGCGCAGGATGTGGGTGCCGGCTCTGCCGCCATCTTCATCGAGCCGGCAGTGACGGGGCTGAGCCTGACTTTTGCCGGCAACACCATTACCCCAACAGCGGCGGCGGCCAACGTCTACGCCATTCGTGACGACCGCGGCAGCGGCTTGAGCGCGGCTGAGCGGCGGGCCATTGTGGCGGCAGGCAGCGGCCTTGCCTTCAACAGCAACACCAGCAACGTCTATCTCTCCCTCACCCGCGCCATTGCCGAAGCGGCCGGCCCCAACCCGACGGTGACGGCAGGCCCGGGTTCCTTCACGGCAGAAGGTGAGATTGTGATCCCTGTTGACAGGCCCGGCCTGACGCTGAACTCCCTCGACGGCACGAGCACGCTGCGCAACGTCAAGATCTTGGCCAACGACGCCACCCTGGGGGGAACGGAGGGCAACGGCTTCCGGATTACGGGCACCTTGGGCCGCGACCCCGACGCGGGTGGCCCGGCGGTGGACTACCAGGTGGGCATTGGTGAGTGCGACCTAGCCAACCAAGGGGCGCGCAACGTAGAAGTTTCCTTCAACGACTTCGCACGGCCCACGCAGGCCGACGCCTACGTCTCTGTCCAAGTCTGCGACTTCTCGCAGGCCGATATCCACAAGAACCTGCTGCGCGGCTACACGGTTGCCGGCGTGCACGTGGTGTCGGCGGAGCCTGCCACGGTCACCATCCGCGAGAACCGCTTTGAGGCTTCCATCAACAGCCCCTTCTTCATCGCCGACATTGTGGATCGGCAGACCCAGGCTTCGGGCAACCTCTCGCCCTTTGCCAAGGCCTCGGTGACGGGCAACGTCTTCAACCAACCGCCCGAGGGCACGGGAGCTATCTACGCTCGTCCAAGTGTTGACCTCACGCCAACCGCGGCCGGGGCGCTGGGCGGCGAAGGCACCATTCTGCAGGCTTTCTTCAACAACACCATCACGCCGATGCCTATCCCTGGCTTTGTGGTGTGTGGACGCCTTGAGAGCTTGGCGGGTGCGCCAGGTAATCTGGTGAACTTCTTAGATAGGTCGCCGGCGCTGGCTCCCTTTACCTCCAACGTCTTCGGCGCGGTGGCGGATGCCCTCTGCTCGGCGGTAGGCTTTGGCCCAGGGGCCAGCCTACAGTTCCGTCCAGGTGGCGCGCCGCCCGCACCGCCGGCGCCTGTGGGCCCGCAGATCACCATCCCGGGGCTGCCTGCCAACGCGATAGTGACGGTGACGGGTGCAGGAGGGTCGCCGGTGATCGCCACCTCCACGTCGGTGTCTGGCAACGTGGCCACCTTCTCCCAGCCGTTCACCATTCCCTTCGGCGGCCAGATCCGGATAACGCCGGCCATTGCCTCGCCGCAGCCGATTACGGTGGGTGGTAGGACGCTGGACGCCTTTGACAACACCACTAACCCCGGCAGCACCACCTACTTCAACTTCGGCACGGCCATCTCGGTGAACTAGCTTGGGGCTAGCGCTATCAGGGCGACCTGTTCCTGTTGAGTCAACAAAAGCGTTGCTACACACTGCCAGGTCGCCCTTCCTTCTCCGTCTTGCCTGCGCATTCCCGGTTTTTTGGGTTCCCTACTGTACGTTTTGGCCCCTGGTTGGGTATTCTATTACCAGGTTTGATATGGTTTTCCCTGTCGAGTGAGCCGGGCTGCGCTTGCCAAGACTTCAACCCTTGGTCAAGACCTTATCTTCGGAGATTGGTGACGATGCCTAACCGCAACTTCTTGCCTGGCTTGCGCTCTTCCCTAGTTTCTCTGGCCCTGGCCTCCTCGGTGGCCGGGGTGATGGCCGCTTGCTCTTCTGACACGCCCACCGCTACGCAGGTGCCTTCTACCATCTCGGTGCAACTGCCCGAGACGGCAGCCCCCGCCACCGACGGCATCGCCTTCTACTACGACGGGGTGAAGACCTCCATCAAAATCACGGACGCAGCGGTGCTCTTTGCCGCCTGCACCCTCGAGACGAGCGACCCCACCAAGATTGTGAATTTTGTCAACAATACCCTGAAGGTTCAGCCGCCGATCACTGCTGCTGAGGTTACGGGGCTGGGCGACCCGCTCAAGCCAGATATTTCCGACTTCACGGGCGACGGCAGGGTGAAATGCGAGGACGCGGCGGTGCTGTTTGCGGTAGTTACTGTAGGGAGGGATGCTAGTAGGGTCAACCAGTTTCTCTCCAGCACGCTGAAGATTCCGGATGTCAAAGTCACCCAAGACCGGATCGACGACTTCTTCCCTAGACCTACGCCCACGCCCAGCCCGACGGCAACACCTACATCCACGCCAACACCGACCGCCACACCAAGCCCAACGCCGGATCCCAGCCAGATAAAGGTAGAGCCTGCCACCCTGACGCTTCCGAGTGGCTCTAGCCAGATAGTGACGGTGACCTTGCCCAGCCAGCCGTCGGGGAACGTAACAGTGACGGCGACGCCCTCAACGGGCATTACGGTTACGCCGACTACGCTGAACTTCACGCCCACTGTTTTCAGCGGCACAGTCACGGTGAAGAGCGTGGCGGCTCCTGGCACCAAGGGCACCGTCAAGTTCTCCGCCTCTGGCTACACAGACAAGGTTGTCGATGTTACGGTTGGGCAATCGTCTTCTATTGTGGTCAGCCCCACCAGCTTGGAGATTCCCACTGCCAACAGTGGTCTCAAGACCTTCAACGTGAAGCTGGCGGCTGCCCCCTCTAACCCCCTCACCATTACCATCACGCCACCGACAGGCTTTGCCACTGACAAGGACTCGTTATTCTTCAACAACGTCAACTTCAACACCAACCAGACAGTTACGGTAACCACGACAGCGCCGGCGGGTACCACAGGGGTCATCGAGCTCTTCAACCAGGATTTGGGGCAGTTTAATGTCGAGGTCAAGGCGCTCCCGGCTGCTGTGGGCCAGTTCTTCGTGGATCCGGTTAACGGAGACGACGGCAACTCCGGTACGGCCGCTCAGCCCTTTAAGACGCTGGAGAACGTTCTCCACGACACGCGGGATGCTGCTGACCTCGTTGAAGCCGCGGCTGAGACCCTTGGCTCTGGCACTGGCGGAGGAACTGATGTAACGGTGACGATCCTCAGCCCTATAACGGAGGACGCTACTGGCATCATTGCTTCTCCTAACCTGGACAGGGGATCCGTTACTGTGATCGGCCCTGCTGGCTTTAACTTCAATTTGGGCGACTTCAAGCTAACCCTCAACAAAGGCTATAAGCTGCAGGGCTTCAAGATCACCAGTAACAACCCAACAGGTACGGCGAGTACGGCCATCACCCTTGCCGACAAGGGCACCTCTCTGAAGAATATGACGATTAATTGTAAGGGGTTGGGAGAACAAGAGAAATGCGTCGGGGTCACTGCTGCCGACACCAACATCGTTCTGGAGGGCCTCACCCTGTCCATCCAGGGCAACGAGAACAAGACCGTGGCTATTTTCCATGATGGCAGCAACACAACCCTCCAAATCATCGGAAGTACTATTGAATCTATCGCTAGTAATGGCACAAATGTTGTCGGCATTAAAGGCAACAGCGCCAACACCAAGCTAGTGGTCACCGCAACCACGGTCGATTTTTCGTCGATTGTAAGTGGAACCAATGGAGACCCAACGGTTGCCATCCAATTGAGTGCTGCAGGCTCTAGCGTGCAAAGCTCTATAATTAAGATCAATGGCACGCCAGGTCAGAACCAAGGCGCCATTGGAGTTAAAACAACCCATACTACTAACAAGGTAACTATAGTTGGAAATAGGTTTACAACGGTGACGAACAAAGTTGGCATTGGCATCAAAAAAGCGGATAATGGGACCATTGACGCTACGGGCAACATCTTCCCCGTCGCTCCTGAAAAAGAGCTGTTCCAGAACACCGATCCCGCTACTCTCTAGGCTCCGGGTGTAGGCTGAGGGTGGCCCCTTCTCCCGTAGGGAAGAGGGGGCCTTTTGGCGTTTAGCCGCAGCAGCAAAGCGGTGGGGGCGGAGGAGAGGGGGGTTACGGTTTGTGGTAGGCTAACACCAGCTTAGGTAAGAGGTGAGTATGGCCAAAAGGTTGGTCTGGCTGTTGGGTCTGGTGCTGCTGGGGTGTGCCGGCAGGCCGCAGGGCCCTTCCCTCTGCAGCAATGCCCGCCAGGTCACGGCGGAAGAGGTGCTGGCGGCCAAGGGTAAGAATCTGGCCGGCTGTCAGCTCCTCGGGGTCAATCTGGCCAACGCCAAACTGGCCGGGATCCACCTGGGCGAGGCGGTGGTGCAGGGGGGGGTTTTCCTGGAGGCGGATTTGTCGGGGGCCAACTTGGCCAAGGCCTATGTGGAAAACTCGGCCTTCAACAGGGCCAAGCTGCGGCGGGCCAATTTGCAGGGGGCCCGCTTTCCCGATTCCAGCTTTGCCGAGGCCGACTTGACGGGGGCCAATTTGCAGGGGGCCGACCTGCGGCGGGCCAACCTCAAGGGGGCGATTCTAGCAGGGGCCAACCTCAAGGACGTGCTGACGGACGGGGAGACAATCTGCCCCAATGGGGAGCGCGGCCCTTGCCAGTTCCAGTAGGCCGAGGTGCCCATTGCCTGGCAGGTGGGCTCGGGCTAAGAGCAGGCCGTGTCAGAGCGGGTGGAGGCCATCCTGGAAATCCTGGCTCAGCAGACGCTGGCCAACGCCCAGGCGAATGCCCAGAATCCAGAGGCCATCGGGCAAGCCTTCGAGGCCATTGCCCAGAGTACGGAGGCTATTGGGCAAAACGCCCAGGCTATTGCCGAGCTGCGCGAGGTGGTCGAGCAACAAAACCGCGCCATCGCCTATCTCCTGAGCCAAGACTAGTCCAGGAGCCGGGAGCACCTGGGAAAAGGTGTTCGAGGAGCAAGCAGGGGCAGGCCATCCCAAAGGCTTTCTCAGCCAAGCGGCGCGCGTTAGCGAAGGGGCAAAACTGTTGGATCCGCAACGGCAAAAACTGGGCAATAATTTTCTCTAGTTCCCAGAGGTGAGCTGGCTGGCACTTGTCCAAGTCTTCAACCGCTGCTTAGCTTTTGATGAATTGTTGGAGATTGCTAATGTCTAACCGCAGTTTTCCACTCGGCCAGCCTATTTTCCTAGCTTCCCTGCTTTTGGCCGCTGCCTTGACCGCCTGTTCTTCTTCTTCAAGTCCATCTCTAATCGAGCCCACGCCTACCCCGACACCGACTGCAACGCCCACGCTGACACCGAGGCCAACCCCCACCCCCACGCCGCCACCCACGGCGATACCAGACTCGTTTACACATATACGAGCCCACCCCACCCGACGCGATCGGGGATGGGGGGGGGGGGGGGGAATAAAAAAAGGGGGGGGGGGGGGGGGGG